>SCUG01000329.1 GCA_004297645.1 Saprospiraceae bacterium
AACCTGCTCAACCTTCTAAACCAAAACCGGAAATTAAATTACGACACGATGCTAAGCAAACCCCGTTCAGGGGTATTTCTTACCGGGCCTGGTTTTTATCGAAAAGTTTAGGAGCGGGGAAAAAACTGGCAGGAGATGGAGACGATATGGGGACTCCGGGAAGCTTACCAAAAGATAAGCTCCTGAAAGAATGCTGAGCTTGGCAACGCCCTTCAACGGAATGCAAGTTTTAAACTGGCGGGAGGTACCTGAGTTTTAGGTAAAAAACCAATGTTCAAATGCCAATAGATTCGGCTCTATGTTGATTTGTGTGGGTAAAACCTGTAAAAACTAGAGGAGTGCTATTCAGCGTGTTGTTCGCTTTAGGTACTCCCCCCCCACCCCCCCCCTCGGAGAGGGGGGGAGCCACATACTGCTAACTATTTAAGCAATTAGCTTGATGTAAAATAGGGAGCAGGGTCAAGCTCCCCCCCCTCTCCGAGGAGGGGGTAGGGGGGGGAGCCGTGCATCAGCAAATGTTTAGTTGCACCCACTCAATTCGACATAGAGCCATAAATTCTCACCCTCCTTTGGCGCTGGACTTTGCTACATTTGCCCTCAAACAACATCACATGACTTACGACAATTTTACCCTCAAGGCACAGGATGCCATTATGAAAGCCCAGCAAATAGCTTCGGGGCTGAATCAGCAAAACGTGGGCATTGCCCACCTGCTCAAGGGCATCCTTGAAACCGACGAGCACGTCGCCACCTTTTTATTAGAAAAATGCGGCGTGAGCATGGCCATGCTGCACCGCCAGATTGAAGATGCCATTTCCAACACTCCCAAAGTCACCGGCACCGAAAAGCAATACCTCACCCCCGAAGCCAATAATGCTTTGGCCCGCGCCAAAAAGCTGCTGCCCGAATTTGGCGACCAATACATCAGCATAGAGCTGATACTCACCGGCATATTGCAGGGCAACGATAGTGGCTCCCAAATTCTGAAATCTATGGGGGCCACCGAAGACGCTTTGCGCAAGGCCATCATCGAGCTTAGGAAAGGCGAGAAGGTGACCGGCCAGAGCAGCGACGAGCAGTTCGACGCCCTGAGTAAATACGCCATCAATCTCAACGCACAGGCCGAAAGCGGCAAGCTCGACCCCATCGTGGGCCGCGACGACGAGATACGCCGCGCATTACACATCCTTTCCCGCCGCAAAAAAAACAACCCCATCCTCGTCGGCGAAGCTGGCGTGGGCAAGACGGCCATCGTGGAGGGCCTCGCCTGGCGCATCGTCAAACAAGACGTGCCCGAAGGACTGCGCTCCAAACAGATTTACACCCTCGATATCGCCGCCCTCATCGCCGGGGCAAAGTACAAAGGTGAATTTGAGGAGCGCCTCAAAGCCGTCATCAAACAAGTGCAGCAGTCCAACGGCGAGATCATCCTTTTCATAGATGAAATACATACCCTCGTGGGTGCCGGAGGCGGCAACGGCGCTATGGATGCCGCCAACATCCTCAAACCGGCCCTCGCCCGCGGCGAATTGCACGCCATCGGTGCCACTACCCTGGACGAATACCAAAAGCATTTTGAAAAAGACCAGGCCCTCGTGCGGCGTTTCCAAAAGGTGCTCATCGAAGAGCCGGGCGTGGAGGAAACCATTTCCATCCTGCGGGGCTTGCAGGAAAAATACGAGGTGTACCACAAAATAGACATCCGCGACGAGGCACTCATGGCCGCTGCCGAGTTGTCGCACCGCTACATCTCCGACCGGGCTTTGCCCGACAAAGCCATTGACCTCATTGACGAAGCTGCCGCCAAACTCCGCCTCGAACTCGACAGCGTACCCGAGATAGTTGACGAGTGGAACCGCAAAGTGCGGCAACTCGAAATTGAAAGGGAAGCCCTCAAACGGGAAGGCGCCGGCGCCAAAGTGCAGGCCATTGACAGCCTCATCGCCAATGCCCGCGAAAAACGAGACAGTGTGCGTGCAGCCTGGAAGAATGAAAAGGAAATCGTTGACACTATACAAAATTTCAAAAAACAAATCGAAGGACTGGAAATGGAAGCCGAAAAAGCCGAGCGCAACAGCGAGTTGGAAGCCGTTGCTAAAATCCGGTACGGCGACCTGCCCGAATTGCAAAAGAAGCTCGAAGAGGCCGAGGGAAAGTTGAACAAACTACCCGATGAAAGCCGCTTCACCAACGCGGAAGTTACCGCCAGCGACATCGCCTCCATCGTGGCCCGCTGGACGGGCATCCCCGTCAACCGCATGATGCAGAGCGAAAAGGAAAAACTCCTCCACCTTGAGGAAGAGCTTCACCAGCGCCTCATCGGGCAGGAGCAAGCTGTCAAAGCCGTCTCCGACGCCGTGCGCCGCAGCCGCGCAGGCTTGCAGGATGAAAACCGGCCCATCGGTTCATTCATCTTCCTCGGCCCCACAGGGGTGGGGAAAACGGAGCTTGCAAAAGCCCTCGCCGAGGTGCTCTTCAACGACGAACACGCCATTATCCGCATTGACATGAGCGAATACCAGGAGCGCCACAACGTGAGCCGCCTCGTGGGCGCCCCTCCCGGCTACATCGGCTACGACGAGGGCGGCCAACTCACCGAAGCCGTACGCCGAAAACCCTACTCTATCGTCCTTTTGGATGAAATAGAAAAAGCCCACCCCGACACCTTCAACATCCTCCTCCAAGTGCTCGACGAGGGCCGCCTCACCGACAACAAGGGCCGCACGGCGGTATTCAAAAATGCCATCATCATCATGACCTCCAACATGGCGTCGGAGACCATCCTCGAAAATTTCGAAGACCTCGACGCCCTCGGCGAAAGCCACCGCCAGGAAATCATAGAAACCACCCGGAAGGAAGTCCTCGATTCGCTGAAAGAAAACCTGCAGCCCGAATTCCTCAACCGCATTGACGAAGTCATCATGTTCCTGCCGCTGACAAAATCAGAAACCAAACTCATCCTCATCCTTTTGTTGAAAAAAGTGGACAGGATGTTGCAGCGCCAGAGCCTCTCGCTGCAAATCACAGAGCCGGCCCTCGGCTACCTCGCCGGCGCCGGTTACGACCCACAGTTTGGCGCACGGCCCATGAAGCGGGCCTTGCAGGACCTCCTCATTGACGAACTCTCGAAACTCATCATCGGCGGCACCTTTGCCGCAGGCGATACGGTCTTCGTGGATGCAGGCAAGGACGGCGGCGGCCTTACTTTTAGCAAAGAGATTGTCAAGGGCGCTAAAACAATTGGGGAATGGCAGGCTGTTGGTGTTAGTATCAGCAAACCCGCCACAGCAATAGAGGCCCAAAGTCCCGAACAGAAGGGGCACAGCCGCAGAAGCCACAGCAAAGACAAAACCACCGGCCGGGAAGAGCAACTCGCCGAATTGCAGAAAGCTACCGATGATTTGGAAAAAACAGTGGAGGAGGTGAAGAAGGATTCCAAAAAGCAATAGCAGGCTCAGCCTTTTCTCTCTGATGAATAAAGGCTAACTTGCTTCAAAATTTCCATCATGGTAAAAACAGCATCGAAAGGCAGGCAGGAAAAACAGCCCGTACCGGAGTTCCTCGTCAAAGAATGGCTGAACGGAAAGCCCATCTATTACAAGGGGTACAGAGATGTTTTAAACAAAACCAAAAAACTCGAAGACATCATGGGATGCAGTTCACTTCAATGCTTCGTCATTGATTATTTACTCCGCATTCTATACGAAATTGTAGATGAGGAAAATTACTTTATCGCCACCAATGAGGCAGGTATTCACTTAGACCATCGAAATAACTTCTCCAACGACATCGCCATCTATGACCTGCAAGTATTGACCCCGGAGAAAATCTCAAGAAAATATTCGGATGCGCCACCTGTATTGTCAATTGAAGTGGGGATAAATGAAGAGGTGGACAGGAAGGAAACCGGCTTTACCATTAGTGACTACGTCGCACTCAAAGTACAGAAGTTGCTCGATTTTGGCGTTGAAAAAGTTCTCTGGATTCTCATTGACAGTCAAAAAGTACTCGTGGCAAAACAGGGGGAAGACTGGCTCATCAAGAATTGGGAGCAAGAAATTGAGCTGTTCCAGGGCCAGGCGTTTAATGTGGGGGAATACCTGAAAAAGAGGGGAATCAAGCTAACAGACTAATCAGACATCCTTCTTCCCGCTACTCAACTAAAAAAGGGAGACGGCCCGAAAGCCGTCCCCCTTTTTTGCGTTTTGGCGAGTTAGCCAATGGGCGCATTTGGGAAAAACCCAACACGCCAATGCGCCAACACCCCTATCTCGCCACCACGAATTTCTTAGCACGGAATCCCTCCGGTGTGCTCACCGAGAGGAAATACGTACCGGCAGCCAGATTCTGCACGCCAAAGGAGTAAGTTCCTTCTTTCACATTATCCAACTGATGCGTTTCCACCAGACGGCCCATAAAATCAATGACCCGCACCTCCACTTGCGGAGCGAGGTTTTCAAGAGACAAGGAAAGCCTCACTACATCGGATGCCGGGTTTGGAGCCACCGAGATTTTGTTATTGTCCAAAGGCTCTTTTGTATCGGTGAAACCGTCGAGGTGCATGCGAATGACGCCCTTCCAGTCGCCGCTCCAACCACCTGTGTAAAAACGGTCGCTGTAAACAGCCTCGCCTAAGTCACCTGCAATGGGGTCATCACCTCCAAAGGCATACTGAGGGGCAACGCCAATGGCGGCGTTAAGGCCATCGTATTGAACCATGAGGAGATAAATCTTATTGGCCCCCAAGGTGACCGGTTCATCGAATTCAACAGTGAGCATATCATAAGGTTGTTCGGTTCCGTTGAGCACATAGTCCACAAAACCGGCTATAACAGCACCGCCGCCATTTTCATTGAGCGCATCGTAGCTGTCAGCATCTCCTGGCACGTCTCCATTGCCATCCGGGTCGGCATCATACAAGCGGATTTGGAAAACATCCGATGAGGGATCTCCGGTAAATAAACTGCCGGGATTGGCTAACGAGAAAGTCATGTGTGTGGCTATTTGTTCCTGGTCACCCGTTCTGTAGAAGTTACCGAAATCGTACCGGTAGCCGTCATCTATAAACCCCTGGTCGCCCGGTGAAATCCAGTCAACAATGTCGTTGTTGTCCTGTGCGTAAGTAAAATCTGTGATGACAAATTTCCGCTCGACAGTATTGGGGTCATTTGAATTGGAATAGACCACATTGTACTCGCCCACAGCTTCGGGAAGGTACGGATCTGTAAAAGTTACAGCGTTAACTGTCAATGGGCTAACATCCGTCAAGTTTTCCGTCAGGGTAGTTGTCACACCATTTGGGTCGGTGATATCCGCCGTCAAGGTAAGATTTGGCAGCGTTTCAGTGCTGCTGAGGTTGGTGTAAGTGATGCCCACATCAGCCAGCGGAACAATACCGCTCTGAGGCGTGTGATACGAATACGCATGAAGTGGCGCGCCAAAAGGCCGCACCTCGAAAGTAGCCGTCATATCGGCACCACCATCCAGTTCGCTGATGATGATTTCACCATCATCACGCGTGACGAAAATGGCTGGAATGTGAACCAGCGCAGCCGAATCGCCAGCAGCCATGTTCACCAAACCACCACCATCGGCATTGTATGTGTGGTTTACAATGATAACACCGACAGCGCCTGCTGTTTGTGCGCGCCAGATTTTGAGGCTGAAATTGCAGGCACCTCGCCGGATCAGGGCAATTTTACCGGATAAGTCCTCTGTAAGCGAGCCGCAAGCCAAAGAATCGGCTCCGGCCCAAACCAAAGGAGCGCTGACGGTTTGTATCAGCGTGTCACCGAAATCGGCCATGGAAGAGTAGTCGTAAACCCCTTGGAATCCATTCGTAGCCTGCACGCTAAATACTACCGGAATGGGTGAGGTGTTCGGAATCTGGGCCATCAAAGAGAATGCGCCCAGTGCGGTAAAGAAAAGCAGAGAAGTCAACGTTTTTTTCATACTAAATTAAGTTTTGTTAGATAATTGGAAGTTTGACAAAGAACAATTTGAATGGTGAAGTTAAAGAAGATTTGGGTTTTCATGAAATCAGCCATTGATATAGTTTCAAATAAATGTTTTCGCCAGCAATTCTCCCTTCCCGGTTTTTCAGCGATCTTGCCAATGGATGCCCACAGTACCGGCTGTGGGCGCTGCGCCCGTAGCCTTTGCGGGTGTTTGCCCAAATGCTGGCTTGTTCCTCGCTTCCAAGCGTATAGCGGACTATCATCACCAAATTATTTCCCCATCCGGGCGCGCAAAAAAAAAAAGCCCGCAGGAAATTCCTGCGGGCTTTTTTTTTGCGCTCGAAAAGGCTGCACATCAGGCATTATTCAACAGCACCTGCGCCAAAGGCGCCAAAGTCAAAGAGCAGCGAGAAACGCAGCGTGTTGTCGAGTGGGTTGCGCTGGTTGGTCGTGGGCACCAAGTATGAAAAGTTTAGCCCAAAGACGTTGTATTTCAGCCCAAGCCCAACGGTAAAAAAGTGCCGGTCACCTTTGGTACGGCTTTCTGTAAAATAGCCCGCACGCACGGCGAACTGTTTGTCGTACCAATATTCCAAACCGAAGGAATACATGAGTTCTTTCAGCTCCTCGTCAAAGCCATTGGGGGCGTCGCTAAACGAACTGAAGATGCCTGCAATGGGCGACTTTTCCCGCCAGTCGCTGACACCGTTGCCATCCGAGTCGCACTCATTTTCGGGCGTGGCGGGGTCGTCGAAACAGCGGGTGGGCACCAGCAGCTTGTTGATGTCGGCAGCGATGGTGAGGCTGTTGTAGTTGTCGAAGTTGAGGTTCCAGGCACCGCCAATGCCGAGGTTGGTGGGCAGGAAATCCTTCTGCTTATTGGCGGCGTTGGTGTAGGTTATTTTCGAGCCGATGTTGGTGACGACTAACCCGACCATCAGGTCGCTGGGCCTGCCGTTGGCTTCCAAATCGGTTTTATAAGAAAACGAAATGTCGGCTGCTCCGGCGGTGCCGGCTTCTATAATTTGCCCGTCCACCTGTTGGCCGGCGGCCAGGTTAGAGTAAATGAATTTGGCTCCTACGGCTGCCGAAAGTTTATCAGTCAGCTTGCGGGAATAGGCCACGTTAATATCGAACTCGTTGGGCCGGCCAGTGCCGATGGGCGTTCCGTCTTCATCGGTGAAATTGATGTCGCCCAATGAAAAGTAGCGTAGCCCTACCCCGATAGCTTGCAGGTCGTCGAGCTTGTAGTACCCGGTGAGATAGGCTAAGTAAACATCGGTGAGACCGAGGGCACGCAGCCACGGCGTGTAGGTGGCCGAAATGGCGAGCGGTTTGTCAGCAAAAACCAGTTTCGACTGGTTGAAGTGCATGGCGTTGGCGTCAGGAGAGATGGCAATACCGGCATCACCCATAGCGCCAGAGCGGGCATCGGCTACGATGCGCAAAAAAGGCACGGCTGTGAGGATGGTATTGGTACAATCGGAACCATCGGGGTTGTGCCAGATGCCGTCGGTGCCTTTGAAACACTGGGCATTAGCGCTGGTGGTGGATAAGAACCCTGCTACTGCCGCAAGGCAAAAGGATTTTAAGAGTAAACCTTTCATGAGATAGATTTCTATTTTTTAAAAAGTGTGCAAATATACGTTCGGTGTTTGGGAAATAGGAATTGGAAATTGAGTATTTGGAATTAGGGGTGTTAAGAGAAAAATTCCAAACGGTTTTTTTGACGCTGAAAGACGCTGGTTCTTTATGATTTCACGCTGTTCCTGATTTTTTATTTCATAAAAAATCATAAGAATCAGC
>SCUG01000330.1 GCA_004297645.1 Saprospiraceae bacterium
GACTGCCAGTTTTTGAATGTCGGTATTTTCTACCGACATCCAAAAACTAAAACCCTCGCTAACCCGGCACTTTTGTTTGTTGATAACCGGGGTTGCTCAAATGGCTAAAGTCGAGCTTAGCGCTAAACCTTCTAAACCTCATGCCTTGGCATTGCTGAAAATCTTCCCCCAGCCCCATTTTACAGTCAGTAGTAATCCAATAAAAATCAGCACGGCTTGCCAGAATGGCAAGAAGGAAATCACCCAAATGTGTGTCCGGTCAATGAACCACATCAGCGCCAGCGTGGCCGTGATGACCAGAATGAGTCCTGAGATTTTCTCAAATCCCGGCACGTCTTTCAAATCCACATTCCGGCGGATAAGTAGCAAGGTACCCACCATGGAAAGTACCGGCAGTATTTGGGTGTAAATATCTGTTTGCAAAATGGGCCGCCGTTCGAAGATGAACAGGTAGATGCTCAGGGTGACGGCAAAAATGCCGGGCACGCAGGAAAGATAAACCAGTGTGGAATAGAGGTACTTCCACGGCGTCAGATGCCCCTCGCCTTTGCCGAGGTTGCCCGCCAGCCACGCCGTGAACGGCACGAGGATAAAAAAGGCCAGTATCCAGAAGGGATTGGCGGCGAGCAGGTCGAAAAATTCTTGTAAGGTCATGGCAGGTCTTGTTTTGATGGAGGCAAGTTTAAAGCGTTTTTGCAGAAAAAGGAAATGCCCGCTGCCGGACAGCCCGCTATTCTATTTCTATATCGTATTTCCCCAACAGCCCGGCGAGGCCCTGCATAGAGAATTTCGCCTTTTTGATGCGGTTTATTTCCGGGTCTATGGAATAGCTGTAGGCAGTGCGGAAATCAGCTTTTTCCAAGATGGTGTGTTCAAATATCGCCCCGCACAAATCGCAATAGTCGAATGTTGCACCTGTCATATCCGCCTCAGCAAAATCGGTTTCCTGAAGCTGGCAGTTTTTAAATCTCGTGCTTTTCAATTTCAGTTTGTGGAAGGAAGCCAAATTCAAAAGGCAACCCTCGAAATCAAGAGCCAATAAAAAGGTTTTGCAGTCTTTGAAATTCAGGCCCAGCAGCTTGCAGTTCGAGAATTTCACGTCTTTCAACGCGGTATCATACATCGTTGCCATGCTGAGGTTGCAGTTGTCGAACCCGCATTCAATAAAAGTGGTACCTGATAAATCCGAATTGGCGAAGTTACAATTGGCGAAGGTGCAATTGTCGTATTCACCTTTGGGCAGCGCCCTGGATGAATAGTCTGTGCTTTCAAAATGCTGATTTTCCATGATGAGGTATGAAGCCGCAAGGCGTCAGGCGCAAGAAAGTGGTATTAGAAGGCAGTTGTGCCAAACTTGCATCATCACAAATCCAGCAACAAGCTCACCGGGTCTTCCAACAGTTTCTTCACCTTCACGAGAAAAGTAACGGACGTGCTGCCGTCAATGACCCGGTGGTCGTAGCTCAGGGCGAGGTACATCATCGGGCGGATTTCCACCTGCCCGTTCACGGCCACGGGGCGTTGCTGAATGGTGTGCATGCCGAGGATGGCGCTTTGCGGCTCGTTCAGTATCGGGGTGCTCAACAGGGAGCCGAACACTCCGCCGTTGGTGATGGTGAAGGTGCCGCCAGTCATCTCTTCAAGCGACAGGGCGCCAGTTCTGGCTTTGTCCGCAAGGTCTTTTATTCTAAATTCGATTTCAGCGAAGCTCATGGATTCAACGTTGTGCACCGGCGGCACCACGAGGCCGTTCGGCGTGCTGATGGCGATGGATATGTCCACGTAGTCGTGGTAAACGATGTCGTCGCCATCAATCATGGCGTTCACATCGGGCATTTCGAGCAGCGCTTTGGTGCAGGCTTTGGCGAAGATGGACATGAAGCCCAGCTTGATTCCGTATTTTTTTACGAATGCCTCCTGGTATTTCTCGCGCAGCGCCATCACTTCGGTCAGGTCCACCTCATTGAAAGTGGTGAGCATGGCCGTGGAGTTTTTGGCGCTCACGAGGCGCTTGGCGATGGTGCGCCGCATCCGGCTCATTTTCTTGCTATGACTTTCCCGGCCGAATGAGGCTGCTGGCTGCTGGCTGCGGACTGCGGACTGTGGACTTGAGACTGCGGACTGCGGACTTGAGACTGCGGACTGCGGACTGCGGACTGCGGACTGAGCGTCTTCCTTGGTGATGCGGCCGCCTTTGCCGGTGCCTTTCACGTCTTCCGATTTGAGGCTGTTCTCTGCCAATATTTTTGCGGCAGCGGGCGAAGGATAGCCGGTGGCATAGGTGGCATTTTCAGCGGCGGGAGCAGGGGTGGACACCTCTTCCGGCTGTAGCTTTTCGGGAACGCTCCCGGTTTTTTCTACTGCTGGTGCTACAACCGGGATGCTGCTTTCTTTCGCTGCCAAGGTGTCAATCTTTGCCACGAGTGCACCGATTTTGATATCATCGCCTTCGGCGGCAGCGTGGAGGAGTTTGCCGGATGCTTCGGCAGGAAATTCCAGCGTGGCTTTGTCCGATTCAAACTCACAAATTGGCTGGTCCAATTCTACGTACCCGCCATTTTCGACGAGCCATTTCGAAAGGGTTACTTCGGTGATGGATTCCCCAATGACGGGGACTTTCATTTCTACAATTGCCATTGTTTAGGATTCGTAAATGGTGCTGCGAGGTTCGCATTTTAAGCGGCCGCAAATATAAGGTCAATTCCGGTAATGGAATTTGCAAATCTTGCCGTGGCCGGTTTTCCCCTCATTGCTGATATAAAGGGTACCATCATCGTCGAAGCACAAGCCTTCGGGTTGGGGGTGAATGCGCTTGTTGAGTTTTTGCAAATAAACGATTTCACCCTGAGGATTCAGCACAAGCAGCATTTTGCCGGAGGCAGAAGTGATGTACACATCGCCGGTGAGGGGGTGCACGGCTATGCCCGATGGGCTGAATTTCATCTCGCTTGCGCCGGGCGCAAAGTTTTCCCACAGCATTTCACGGGCTTTGCAAGGCGGGTAATGTTCCAGAAAATGCTGGACATCTTGCACCGTGAAAACGTAAAGCGGAGTGGAGTTCATTTCCAGCGTATTCAGGTCGAAACTGAAGATGGCTTTCTTGAGGGCCGCCCCATTACCGTCCACGCCTTTGCCTTTGCAGCCCACGAGCAATTGGTGGCGGGCAGCATCGTAGCCCAAGCCTTCCACATCGTTTTCTTTGTTTAAAAATGACTTGTATTTGGCGATCTCCGGCGCTGCCGACACGAAATCTTTCACCAGGTAAATGGTGCCATTGCTTTTGACGACAAAGGCATCATCGCCCACAATTTCAATGTCCTCGTAATCTCCATCATCCGAAAAGGAAATTCGTTTTTCGACTGTGCCAGTGGATTTATTGAGCAGAAAGATGATACCTTGCTCGTCGTTGTTTACGGCAAATTGGGTCCTGCCTGCCGTCAGGCTGATGCCGGAAACCTCGACTAAAGAATCGGACAATTCGATGGTCGCGTCTGGCTCATCCAGGTTGTAAGGGAAAGCCAGTTGGATTGGCTGTGGCAGGATGGAAGTTGTAGCTCTTCGCGGGGCAGGCTGATAAATCAGCAAAAAAGAGGCGAGGAGTTTTAGCAAAAATGTGTTTGCCATGGGTCAGAGTTATACTGTCGAGCGTTAGGTTTTGTCCATCCCGGGTATTTGGCGCTGGCTTCGCTGGCTTAGGGGTTTGGGGG
>SCUG01000031.1 GCA_004297645.1 Saprospiraceae bacterium
GTTCTTTATGATTTCACGCTGTTCCTGATTTTTTATTTCATAAAAAATCATAAGAATCAGCGTCCTTCAGCGTCGAAATTATTTCTCTTAACACCCCTAATACGAAATCCGAAATCATGGGTGGGGATGCTTCGCCTCCAGGTTGCTATTTTAAAATGGGACAGTGCAACCCTTTGGCGAAGCATACATGAAAAACCCACCCATTTCTATCTCTACTATTTCAGCGTTTTATAAGAAAAGTTGATTTCAGCGGCTTGGCCGACGGTGACTTCCACCTGCTGGTCTTGTTCCCCCAGTTTTTCCTGCCACACGTGGAGGGTGTATTTGCCGGGCGGCACGCCGCCGATTTCAAAACTGCCGTCGGCGGCGGTCACGGCGTAATAGGGGTGTTCGACCACGTGCACGTAAGCCTTCATCCAGCCGTGCACGTCGCACAGCACATTCACCACTTCCGGTTCCTTGAAGGTGGTCTTGTCAGAGGGGTGCGGCATGTTGGGCATATAAATCTGCACCTTGTTCACCACGCTGTTCATCAGGGAGGCGGTGCGCACGTTGTGCAGCGTGTGGTCCATGTTGTTGATGGTGATTTCCTGGTTGACGCCGGCGAGCAGGACGTGGGGCCGATAGACGCAGGTGCTTTGGTCGAGCACCCGGTCGCCGGGGAGTTCGTCGAGGCTTTTGCCGCCTTTGATTTCAGAACTGATGGACACGACGGCCCATTTTATCCCGCCATTGGCATCGGCGAGCAGGGATTCATCCACGAGGTCGTCGGCGCCGCAGGTTCTTTCGTCTTTGATGACGTTGAGCAACTTCCTGACTTCGCCGCCTTCGTAAACGACCTTGCCCCGGATTACCCCGGAGTCACCGGCCACGGGCGATGGGGAGGAGGAGGGCGCTGGCGAACTGGAGTTCTCCAGTACGTTTCCGGTTGCAGCTAAGCCGCCGCAAATGGGCACTGCCTGTGGAACGGAAACCGGGGTGGCAGGTCTTGCCGGTAAGGACTGTTGCGCCTGAAAGGCAAAGGCGCAGCAGAGGAGGCTCAGGGTCCAGAATATCGGGTTTTTCATAAAACTTATCTTTTGATTTGGATAGATGGATGATGTTGGGTAAACGGAACGAGAAGCCTGATGGAGAGAGAAAGATTCACAGGAATCCAACTCTCTCCGCTTATCAGGGAATCAAAGGAAAATAACTACTGATTCGTTTGCGCCTCCCCCCCAGGCCCCCTCCAAAGGAGGGGGAGGCGCACGTCTGGAGGGGGAGGCCCAACGTCTCCCCCTCCTTTGGAGGGGGCCGGGGGGAGGCGCAACGTCTCCCCCTCCTTTGGAGGGGGCCGGGGGGAGGCTGCTATTTTGTAGCGATGGTCACGCTGCCGGCGGTCACAGGCGCAGCGCCTTTGGCGGTGCCGGGGACGAATTTGGGTTTGGGCACCCCGTCCTGGTCCGAGTCCATCATTTTCTGTTCCATGGCCATGGCCTTGGCAGGGTCTTTTTGTTTCATTCCGGCCATTTTGGCCATCATGTCAGCAGCTTCTTTTTTGGAAGGCATGGTCTCGCCGGTCATGTTGATTTCGGCGATTTGCAGGCCGGCCTTGTTGGCCACGTTGTAAAAGAATTTGTCCAACTGGGCAGCTATCTGGGTGCGTTGGGCGCCCTGGCGGGCAATGGCCAGTTCGCGCAAAGCGCCAAGCGTGGCGCCATAGTTCATGCCATCGTAGGTAGAGGCGGTGGCGCCTGCCTGCGAGCGGAATACCCCGGCGCCTTCGTGCCAGAGTTCCTTTTGCATATAGTCATAGGTTTTGCTGGCGGCATCGAGGAATTTGGCATCCTTGGTAATCTGGTAGGCGGCGAGCCAGCCGCGGATGGCGAAGGTTTGCGACAGCAAAGTTTTGGCGCTGTTGTCGGCCTTGCCGTTCACGTCGAAGCCGTTGGCCACGCTGCCGTCGGCATCCTGGTGGAAGCGGAGAAATTCAGCCTGTGCGAGGAGCAGTTGCTGGGCGCCGTTTTTCAGCATGTCCACATCGTGCAGGCGGTGGTAAACATTCGACAGAGCGACGATGGCCATGCCAGCGTTGACGGTGGTGATGTGGTTGCCCTGCTTGCTGTCAGGGCGCCAGGTATCCACCAGCGTACCCTTGCTTTGGTTGAAATGCAGGGCCATGATGTTCTTGAAGTTCACGGCGGTCATGCCATTGCTGAGCATGTGGGGGTCGCCGGTGGGGAAAACGGTTTTGTTCGGGTCTTTGAGCGTGTTGTTGATTTCGGCTTCCGATTTGCCGGCAGCCAGCCACTTCGCATCGCCAAACAGGGCGTCGAAACCGTCTTTAATAGTCGGGTCGGTGATGTAGTAAAACTCGCTCATGCCCCACAGCAGGGAGGCCACGTCGAAGAGGTCGCTGGAGTTGTCCGTCACTTTGAACTTGCGCGGCCAGTCCGGGGCTTTGCCGGGCACCATCATGTTCATCATCATTTTCGTCATAGGGCCTTTGAACGACACCTCGTATTGGTGCGGAAAGTAAACCGGGCCGTTTTTCGGGTCGTAGGTCATGGGGTCCACCTCGCCCAATTTCCCTGTTTTGGCGTTGTAGGCCAGCGTGGATTTGAGGGCGTAGGATTTGTTCATGGCCAGCGCAATCAACATAGCGCCGCGGAAACCGTGAGCGCCGTCGAGGGCAGCGGTGCCGATGTAGGTGACGCCTTTGGAGGTACGGTTTTCATGGAAAAAGTCCCTGGCCCAGAGGATTTCCTTCATCATGGCCTGGCCCCAGGCGGCGGGGTTCATGGTTTTGTCGAAGGACTTTTTGTCCCAGCGCAGCGTGGCGAAATCTTCCATGTTGGGGTCTTTCACGAAAGCAGGCGAGCCACCGCTGAACTCCAGGTAAACGGGGTATGCGCCGGGAGGTGGGCCGTAGCCGCCGAACACGGGGTTGTCCAACTGGGCAGCGCCGGATTTGGCCTTGAACTGGGCCACTGAGTTCAGCATAAACTTGCGCTGCCGCATGGGCAGCATCATGCCTTTGCTCCAGGGCATGCCTTTGTCTTCCTTCGCGTGTTTTTTCAGCAAAGGACTGGACACCATGTGCACGCCCAAGCCGGACTGCAACTCTAAGTTGCTGAGGCTGTAAAGCGAGTACCAGTACATGTCGCTCTGGTGTTCTAAGCCCAGCTCCACCATGCCTTCCGGCACCTCGCAGGCGAAGGTGAGCCACTCTTCATTGGCCGCGTACATGGCCGCTTTGGTGTCGAACCGGAGGTCCCGGTTTTGGGCTGTCCCCGATGGCAAAAAGTACAGGGCAGCCAGCAGGATAAAAGTGAGTTTTTTCATGATTTACTTTGAATTTTTAAGCGTGAAAAAAGGATTAACGAGCATGACGTCATACGGAGTAAAAACGCCACTTCGGTGGTGCAGGCTTAAAAAAGGGACATGACATCCGTCAGGTTTTCACATGAAATATGGCAGGAAGGCGGGAGGGGGTCAGTCGAAAATATAGGCCGCGCGCAACAGCCTATCGTGGTCGAGGATTTTGATTTTCCGCCCTTGCACGTCAATGATGTGGTCTTTTTTGAATTCCGACAACAGCCGGATGATGGATTCGGTGGCCGTGCCGACGATGCTGGCGATGTCCTCACGGGACAGCTCCACGCTGATGGTTGCCTCGTCGGCTTCGAGGCCATACGTTTGCTTCAGGGTCAGAATGGCGAGGGCCACCCTTTCGCGGACGGGCTTTTGGGCGACGCCTATCAACATCCGTTCGATGAAATTCAGATCCTGGGCTAAGCGCTGCATGAGTTTGATGCAAACCTCCGGGGTGGAGGTGATGATTTCAAAAAAAGTATTTTTGGGGATGAAACAAAGGCAGGTATCGTCAATGACTTCCGCAGTGGCGGAATAGACCTCTCCGCTGATGAGCGCCTTGTAGCCGATGAGGTCGCCTTTATTTGCCAGGCGGACGATTTGCTTTTTCCCGCCCTCGCCCAGTTTGTAAATTTTCACTTTGCCGCGGTTCAGGTAATACATCCCCAACGCAGCCGTGCCTTCCTGGAAGATGGCGCTCCCTTTTGGCAGGCGGTTGCAGCGGCAGCCTCTTTCGAAAACGACTGCTTCCACCGGCTTGCCTTCCCAATCGGAAAAAAGGGAGTTGAGCCTTGAATAGCACATGTCGCAGGTGGGTATGATGATTTCACTTATCCTGGCGGTCATAAAGATGGGATTGGGTTCGTCCAATTTCAGCAAAAGTACCCATTTTCACCTTCGGTCAAGTACAAGATAAGTGGTAAAAGGAGCTTACACTGTCCACTCTTGGACAATAGCAGCCAAATTGGAAAGTTGGTGGGGAAAATCATTGCATGACCTTCGCCTTGCTCATGTCATACCGCAATAACATGGTGGCGGCGGCGGTGGCAATGAGGAACTTAATATCCTGCGGCAAGGAGTTTTTTACTAAGATTTTACCCGAACCGATTAGTTCAACGGCGCCAATGACCTCCTCGCCTTTCCAAAACTCAAACCCCAAAACGCGGTCTTTTATCAGTTTCCCTTTGGCATTTCGCTGGATTGCTTTGAATTGAATGGTGGTCTGCCCGTTGCTGATTGCGCCTGTTGAAATAAAATCGGCAGCCATGGCATTCGGGTTGTCTATGGTAAAATTCCAGCCGGGGCTGGCGGTATCCAGTACAATTGTTCCGAAACAGACATCCTGGTCCCCTACGGAAACCTGGAATTTATCCCCTGCTATGGGCAGGCTCAATTGGGATGTTTTGCTCAGGCAAAAGACCCTGGAAGAATCTCCGGTGGGGCTGAACACGTCAAATTGCATGGTGTCTCTGGTGGTTTGAGATGAAACGGCGTAGCTCTCTGACCGGGTTGCGCCGATTTTTCTTTTCACTTTACTGGAAGCGTATTCCCCGAACACTAATTTCTGGCCGGGCATGCCCCCGCTCCTGCCTTTCACTTCCATGACGGTAGTGCCGGTTTTCAGGTTGTCGTTTATCATCATCGAAGTAGAACAGGATGCCAAAAGGGTGGCCATGGAAAATATTGGGAACAATTGCTTTATACGGATTGTCATTGTCTAATTTTTTGCATTGCCAGAGGTGACACCTTTTGGAAAGGTGTCACCTCTCGATAACCTTGCTCAAGCAACAACTTAAATCTCTTTTGTAGTGTATTTAGAGCCAATAATTATGGCCAAGTTGTTTCAGCTTAGACAACCAGCATGGTTATTCAACGCTGCTACCAACTATTGCCAAAAATAGCAAGTTATACCCATGACCGTTAGCTTTTGGCCATTAGCTTTTAGCTAAAAGCCAACGGCGCAAAGTATAGTATTGCCCTTTTAAAAAATTCAGATCATCCGAAGGCTTGTCCCGCAGGCGAAGTCTTTTTGACATGGTTGAATCATGTATTAGAATATGAGCCACTTAAACAACAGACTCCTTTCGCTGATAATCCTTTTTGTATTCGCCCAGCCAGCCATGCTGTTTTCCCAAAAAATGACCAGCGTGAAAGGGATGGTCACGGATGCACAAACCAAAGAGCCGCTCCCGTTTGTAAATGTCGCATTCCTCGGTACGCCGGTGGGAACGACCACCGACCTGGACGGCTCCTATTCCATTGACACAAAGTGGGGCTCCGATTCTTTGCAAATCTCTTTTGTCGGGTATGCGTTAACCACCATTCCCGTGAAATTGGGGGCGAGCCAAAAAATTGATATCGCTTTGAACCCCTCGACGCTCACCCTCGGCGAGGTAGTCGTGAAGGAAAAACGGGGCGGCTATAAACGAAAGGACAACCCGGCGGTGGAGTTGATCAAGAAAGTGATTGACCACAAAGACAAGAACCGGATGGAGGCTCAGGATTTTTACGAGTACGAAAAGTACGAAAAAATAGAGCTGGCACTTAACAACATCACCGACGAATTCAGGGAAAAAAGGACTTTCAGGAAATTCCAGTTCATTTTCGACTACGTGGACACTTCCAAATTGAACGGTAAACCGTACCTGCCTGTATTCATCAGGGAAACCGCTTCCCACATCTATTTCCGCAAAAACCCAAAGGCTGAAAAAGAATACCGCCAGGGCATCAAGCTCTCCGGCATGGATGAATATTTCGAAGCGGACAACCTGACCACCCTCACCGACATCCTCTACCAGAACGTGGACATTTACGAGAACAACGTCACGATGCTGGGCTTGCAGTTCATCAGCCCCCTCAGCCCCGCCGCCAATGCCTTTTACCGCTTTTACATCATAGACACCATCCAGTACCTGGGCAACGAGGTGATAGACCTGGCTTTCATGCCGGTCAACAAACAAGACGTCGGGTTCAAGGGCGACCTGTACATCCTGAACGATTCGACCTACGCCGTCGTCAAAGCTGATTTAGGCATTTCAGAAAAAATAAACCTGAACTTCGTCCAAGACCTCAAATTGGTGCAGGAATTTACCCGTGAGGGCGGCGTGTGGATTTTGACGAAAGACCAGGTGGTGGCCGACCTGGCTTTTTCAAAAGGCGCCTCCGGGTTTTTCGGCTCCCGCTCTGTTTTGTACCGCAACCATGTCTTCAATACCGAACGGGACGGGTCCCTTTATAGCGGTACGGAAAAAATCGTGGAGGAAAAAGGGGCAGACAAACAGGACGATGATTTTTGGGCGCAGGCCCGGCAGGAGAAACTTTCCAAACACGAGGAGGGGGTCTATCAAATGATAGACACTTTGCAAAAAGTCCCCGCCTTCCGCAGGACGATGGACATTATCACGCTCCTTTTGTCGGGATATAAGCAAGCAGGAAAAGTAGAGATTGGGCCTATTGGGTCTTTTTACAGCTTCAATTCGGTGGAAGGGTTCCGGCTGAGGTTCGGGGGCATGACGACCATCAATTTGTTGCCCAAGGTGAAGCTGGAAGGGTATGCCGCTTATGGCTTCAAAGACCAGAAGCTGAAGTATTCCGGGGCTGTCACGTATTCATTTCAAGAGGACTTCAAAAGCAACCCCAAGCATTATGTCCGCTTCTCGCACCAGCACGAGACCAGCTTTGTCGGGCAAAACCTCGACTTCGTGGTGGAAGACAACTTCTTCCTTTCTTTCAAACGGGGCGGCTCCGACAAGATGCTGTTTTACGACTCCTGGAAAGGGGAGTATTTCCTGGAAACGAACAGTAAATTCTCCTGGGGACTGACTTACGAAAACAAAAAGCAACGCCCATTGGGCAGCCTGCGGTTCGATTATACCGACTCAGACACCCGCGAACCCATTTCCTTGCCCGACCTCACGACCAGCGAAATCAGCACCATCCTCCGCTTCGCCCCCAACGAGCAATTCATCCAAACCAAGCAGTTCCGCTACCCAATGTTCAACAAGTACCCGATTTTTACCCTCAAATATGCCGTCGGTCTCAATGGCTTCATCAGCGGTGAATACGATTACCAAAAACTGTCGCTGAACATCTTCAAGCGCTTCTACCTCTCCATCTTCGGAATAACAGACGTGGAGGTGGAAGGTGGAAAAATTTTCGGGACCGGGGTACCCTATTTCCTCCTCGACCTGCCCCGTGCCAACCAAACTTATGCCAACCAAAAACGCTCGTACAACCTGATGAACTTCCTCGAATTCGCCAACGATTCATACATCAGTTGGAGGACCGAACACTTTTTCAACGGCTTCATTTTTAATAAAATCCCCCTTTTGAAAAGATTGAAACTCCGCGAAGTCCTCGTTTTTAAAGGCGTTTGGGGCGCCCTCAGCGACAAAAACAACCCGCTGAAAAATCCCGAACTGATCCAATTCATCAACGACGACAAGGGCCAGCAGCAAACCTTCACCTTGGAAAGCAAACCTTACATGGAGGCCGGGGCCGGCATTATGAACATCTTCAAATTCGGGCGGATTGACTTTGTGAAACGCCTGACTTACCTCGACAACCCCAATATACCCAAGCTGTTCGGGGTGAAAGGCCTGGGCATCCGCGGGATGGTGAAATTTGAATTTTAAGCCTGCTAAATCATGGTGATTTTAAAAATCACCATGATTTGGTAAGTTTGCCCCTCATGCGCCGCCTCACTTCCATATCACTCCTCCTCCTCATCGGAACGCTCCTCGTCCCCTGGCAGGAACTATGCGTGGCGCACCCCCTCGGGCACAAGCCCCACCCGCCCGGCGAGCACAGCGCCTGCGAGCTGCACAAAATGTACAAAAGCGACAAGCCCGCCTTCTTCCCGCCGATGCACTGCAAACACGTTTCCGAAGTGGTGGGCGCTTTCCAGTTGCCACAGCACGAGCAGGCTAAAGTGACCTTTCAAACTTTGGCTGTCGCAGCCGTTGTTTTTGATTTTCTCCCCTCATTTCAGGATACTGAAAATGAATGCGCCCCGGCAACGGACGAGCGCTGCAATTCCGGTCCGCCGCTGCCCGCCAACGTCCTTCGAGGCCCTCCATTCTCCTGATTTTTTTTCCTTCCATTTTTTTGGAAGCTGACCTGCCTTTGCCCATTGCCAAAGAGGTGACACCTTTTTAAAAGGTGTCACCTCTACGTTGCCAAAGAGATGACACCTTTTTAAAAGGTGTCACCTCTACGCTCAATTCCGCATTTTCCATGATAAAAACCTCCTTCCGAAACCCATACCTGGTGCTGGTGTTCGCCATTGCCGTGGCGGTGCTGGCGGCGGTGCTCATCCCCCGGATGCCGGTGGACATCCTGCCGCAGTTCAAAAAATCCGCCATGCAAATCATCACCCTCTACCCCGGCATGCCCGCCGAGGTGGTGGAAAAAGACATCACCAGCCGCATGGAGCGCTGGACGGGGCAATCCCCCGGCATCGAAAAGCAGTTGTCCAAGAGCATCATGGGCGTCAGCATCGTCACCAACTTTTATGGCGAAGACGTTGACCCCGCCGAGGCAATGGCCAACTCCTCCTCCTACGCCACGAGCGACATGTACTACCAGCCGCCCGGCACCCTGCCGCCCATGGTTCAGCCCTTCGACCCCACCGCCTCCAAGCCGCTCATGCTCCTGACAGCGAGCAGCGACACAAAGAGCGGCACGGAACTCTACGACGTCGCCTATTTCAGCCTGCGGCAAATGCTCTCCGGCGTGAAGGGCATCATCGCCCCGGCTGCTTACGGTGGCACCTTGCGGCGGATTTACATTTACGTGGACCCCGCCAAATTAGAGGCGCTCGGCATTTCGCAGACGCAGGTCAACGACGCCATCCAGACGAACACGACGATGATTCCCTCCGGCATCGCCAAAATCGGCGGCATCAACTACGGCATAGACGCCAAGGGCATGATTGTCAGCGTGGAGGATTTCAACGACATCGTCATCACCTACAAAAATGGCAACCCGATTTTCATCAAAGACGTGGGAAGGGCAGCCGACGCCAACGCCATTCAAACCAACATCGCACGGGTGGACGGGCGGGAGCAGGTCTATCTGCCCATCTTCAAACGCCCCGGCGCCAACACCATCGCCGCCGTGAATGCCGTGAAGGAAGCCCTGCCCAAGTTGCGGGAGCGCCTGCCCGAAGACGTGAAGCTCGGCGTCATCTTCGACCAGTCCTCCTACGTGCGCAACGCCATTTCCGGGCTGGCAAATGCGGGGCTTGGCGGTTTGGCGCTCGTGGTGCTGGTGCTACTGCTGTTTTTGGGAAATGTGCGTTCGGCACTCATCGTGTCCATCAGCCTGCCGCTGTCGGTGCTGTTCGCCTTCATCGTCCTGTACGCCACCGGGCAGGCCATCAACAGCATCACCCTCGGCGGTTTGGCGCTGGCGCTCGGTCTGCTCGTTGACAACTCCATCGTCGTTTTGGAAAACATTGACCGGCACCTCCAGATGGGCAAATCCAAAAAAACGGCGGCGATGGATGCCACCCTCGAAGTGGCGACGCCCGTGCTGGCTTCCACGCTCGTCATCATCGCCGTGTTTTTCCCGGTGATGTTCCTGACGGGCATGGCGAAGTTCCTCTTCTCGCCGCTCGCCATCACGGTGGCAGGGGCGATGGTCGGCTCGTACCTGTTTTCGCTGACGCTCGTGCCGCTGGCGGCGGCTTTGGGCAAAGAGGTGACACCTTTAGAGGTGACACCTTTTAAAAAGGTGTCACCTCTTGCACGTTTCCAAAAAATAATAGAAAACGCCCGCCGGCGCTACCAACGCAGTTTGGAAAAAACGCTGCAACGGCGGCGGGCGGTGCTGCTCGGTGCGGCGGCGCTTTTCGCCGGGTCGCTGTTCGTCCTTTTCAACCTCGGCTACGAGCTGTTCCCGCAGTCGGACGTGGGGCAGATGGAAATCTCCGTGCGCATGGAATCCGGCACGCCGCTCGACAAGGCGAACGAAACCATCGCCGCCATGGAGCAGGTCGTGCGGCAGGAAACGGGAGATGATTTGGAGCAAATCATCTCCAACATCGGCGTGTTCTACGACCTGCCCGCCGCCTACACCCCCAACTCCGGCACGCAGGACGCCTTCATCGGGGTGCAATTGAAAGAAGGCCACGCCGTGAGCATTTTCGACTATGCCAGCCGCCTGCGGCAAAAGCTGAACCGCCAGTTTCCCGGCATCGAAATCAGCTTCAACACGGGCGGCATGATTACGGCGGCGCTCAACGAGGGCAAGCCCTCGCCCATCGAGGTGCAGGTGAAGGGCAACGACCTCAAGGTGCTGCGCCAAATCGCCGAGCGCATCCGCGACACCATCGCCCCGCTGCCCGCTGCCCGTGACGTGCGGATTTTGCAGCGCATTGACCAGCCCGCCAAGAACATTGACATTGACCGCATCAAGGCCGCCGAACTCGGCGTGGAGCCGGTGGACGCCATCAAAAATGTCGTCTCTGCGCTCAACTCCTCCGCCACTTTCGACAAGGCGTTTTGGATTGACGAAAAAAACGGCAACCACTACTTCGTCGGCGTCACCTACCCGGAATTTCAAATTGACAACGAGCATGTTTTGGAAAACGTCACCGTTGGAAGCAGTACGCACGACGAGCCGGCGCCGTTCCGCAATTTTTCCAAAATCAGCGAAACGACCAACCCCGTCGAGGTCAACCACCACAACCTCACGAGGGAGTTCAACGTGTACGTGAACGTGGACCCCGATAGCTATCGGGGTGACATCGGCAGCGTTTCCGCCAAAATCCAGAAACGGCTCGATGCGATGGATTTTCCGAAGGGCTATGAAGTGAATTTTCAGGGCGAGATAGCCACCATGACCAGTTCGTTTGGCGACCTGGGGCTTGGCTTGGGGCTGGCGGTCGTGCTGGCGTTCCTCATCATCGTGCCACTGTTCCGCTCGTTCGTGCAGCCGCTCGTCATCATTTTCACCTTCCCGCTCGGCATCATCGGCGTGGCACTGCTGATGTGGGCAACGGGCACCAATCTGAGCATCCAGTCCATGATGGGCATCATCATGATGGTGGGCATCGCCGTGAGCTACGGCAACATCCTCGTGGACCGGATAAATGCGCTGGTGACAGAGGGGCTGCCCGTCGGCGAAGCCATCGTGTCGGGCTGCGGCGACCGCTTCCGCCCGGTGCTGATGACGGCGGGGACGACGATTTTCGGACTGCTTCCCACGGCGCTGGCCCCGATAACTATCGGGAGCGAGGGTTCGGAGGCGAACGTGCCGCTGGCGGTTGCCGTCATCGGCGGCACGTTCATGGCCACGGTGCTGACGCTGTGGGTGATTCCGGTGCTGTATGCTTATTTTGTCACGGGAAAGAGGTGACACCTTTTCAAAAGGTGTCACCTCTAATCGAAAGAGGTGACACCTTTTCAAAAGGTGTCACCTCTAATCGGAAAGAGGTGACACCTTTTCAAAAGGTGTCACCTCTGAAGGTGTCACCTCTAAAAGTAAAGAACTATGAAGAAGATTACTGAATACATCAATTACGAGTGCCCGTTGGCGCCCGGCTATTTCTACCATGTTTTCAATCGCAGCAACAACAAGGAACTGCTGTTTCGTAGTGATGAGAACCGCAAGTATTTTTTGAAAAAGTTCCAGGAATACCTGTCACCATTTTTAGCGGTGTACTGCTATTGCCTGCTTGGCAACCACTTTCATTTGTTGGTGAGAATCCGGGAGGAACGGGAATTGGAGAATTACCTGCTGGGACTGCCGATACAGGAACGCTCCATTGCCCAAAAAAAACTCCTTTCCCTATCGCCGGATTTAAGAATGTGGAGCGATGTACTGACCAGTCAGTTCCAACGATTTTTTACCGGGTATGCTATGGCAGTCAACAAGCAATGGGGGCGTCAGGGCAACCTGTTCCATCGGCCGTTTCAACGGGTGGCCGTGCAAGATGAAAACCATCTGATGTGGTTGGTCTATTACCTGCATGCCAACCCAAAGAAACACGGTCTGATGGAAGATTTCAGGAGATACCCCTAGAGTTCTTACCAATCGTTGCTCTCTGACAGCCCTACCAAATTAGAGAGAAAGGATGTGCTGGACTGGTTTGGCGGCAAGGATGCCTTTGTGGCTTTTCACCAACAGGCCGAGGATTGGGACAACATCCGGGATTTGATTATTGAGTCCCCTCCGAAAAGGGGGGTAAAAAAAAGTTCATTGAAATAACCGAATAAGATTTTGTGTCCTATGCTGCGGGACAAACTGCTTGGCCCAGCATTGCCCGGAGGCGGGCCAGGG
>SCUG01000331.1 GCA_004297645.1 Saprospiraceae bacterium
GAACATCTGCGACTGATTTTGTTTGGTCCGCGGAAGTTACGATACTTTATTCGGTTATTTCAATGAACTTTTCGGATGCTGACTTTTCGGAGGGGACTCATTGGTAAATTGGTGAATTAGGCGGGACACTGCCAGCCAATTCACCAATTCACTGGCAGTGCCCCGCCTAATTTACCAATTTACCAATTTACCTTTTTACACAACCCCGAACCTCCTAAACCTGCTCAACCTCCTCAAAATCAACACCGATGGACAAAATCAAAATCATCGTCACGGACGACCACCGGGTGGTGGCCAGCGGGCTTCAGGCACTGATTTCCGGAGAGCCGGATTTCGAGGTCATCGCCATCGCCCAAAACGGCCTCGAAACGCTGGAGATTTTAAAAAAACAAACCGCCGGCGTCGTACTCCTCGACATCAACATGCCCAAAATGGACGGGCTGGAAACCACCCTGCACATCCGCAAATCCTACCCGGCAACCAAAATCCTCATCCTCTCCACCCACGATGATGGCAGCTTGGTCAGCGCCGCCCTGCAAAACGGCGCCAACGGCTACGTGTTGAAAAACGCCCCTTGCCCGGAGCTTTTTTCCGCCATCCGCACCGTGGCCAATGGCGGCAAAGTGCTCAACTTCTACCTCACCGATCGCATGATAGACTCCATGCAGGAAGAGCGGGAAAACCCTAAACATGCCCTGCCCAAAATTACCCGCAAGGAAAAAGAAGTGCTCGAACTCATCGCACAGCAACTCACCACCAAAGAAATCGCCGGGCGGCTCTTCATCAGCCACCACACCGTGGTGACCCACAAAAAAAACCTCTTCATAAAGCTGGATGTGAAATCCTCCGTTGGGCTGGTGAAGCTGGCCATAGAGACGGGGCTTATTTCAAAATAAAAGGCTTCAACGTCGGCAGGGTTTCGAACCCTGCCGGCGTTTGAAAACGACCTGGCTTCAACGTCGGCAGGGTTCGAAACCCTGCCGACGTTTGAAAACGACCTTGAAAACGACGTTGAAAATATCAATCCATTTCAATTTCATACCTTGATAAGCCATCAGATGGGAACTCGCCCAAGTGGAACTGGACAAAAGCGTCCAAACCGCCAAACCAACCCAACGCTTCCTCTCTTTTCAATTTGGAAGGGGCGTTGGAAAAGAAGGCGTTCCAGGAAGAATGGGGATAATCTCTAAAATCTGACACGAATTGGTGCTTTTGGGCATTTCGGTGAATGTACCGAACCAGCCCGCAACAGTACCCCTCACTATCCACCATTATCCGGCGAAAAGGTTCTTCGAACAAGCCGCCAGTGCGGCAATATACCTTATTGATAGCCTGGGCATAGCTGTTGAAGAGGGTGCCGAAACTGCGGCTTATCAGGCGGGATGCTACATCGTTTACAACGTCGGCAGGGTTCGAAACCCTGCCGGCGTTTGAAACCCTGCCGGCGTTTGAAATTATTTCCGCCGCACTTCTCGTTCGAATCAATAAGTGGAAGTGATTCTTCAACAGGCAGTATGCGTATGTTTCGGCAACAGGCCGAATGTATTTCCCATATTTTTCCAGAAAAAACGGATAGTTCTTTTCTTCCCGAAACAGGTTTTCACCGTTGATGCCCCGGTTGTAGATGTGGTAAAAACACTCGCAGCAGAGCGGCTCGGTGTGTTATTTCATGGTATGTGTATTTATTTTCCAAACGTCCGAAACGTCCGAAACGTCGGCAGGGTTCGAAACCCTGCCGACGTTATCCCCCCACAGCAGCGGGTGAAAGTTGGCGGGCGCTTTTTCGAGGGCTGTTTTCAAATAAGATTCGGCTTGTTTCCAGTCTCCCGGTATCTGGCTGTCGCCCATGATTTTCCAGTAGTTCCAGTCTTTCTCCCGCAGGGCTTCAGCAAGGGCGATTCGGTGCGCAGGTGCTTTTAGTTTTTCTGCAAAATAGCGCAGGATGGCGTCGTCCCTTTTTAGCAGGATGCTCCCGAATTGTTTAAAAAAAATAGCTTCATCCACTTCCCCGAAGCAGACTTCGAGCAGCACGTAGTTGAGCAGGCGGTTGGTGAACAGCTCGTTTTCAGGGGCGCCGTTCAGGATGTCGTGCAAGGCGGCGGCAGGGTTTTTTCGAGCTGCTTTTTCCAAAACCCCTTTGGTTGCATGGTCTGGCTTCACCCCCGCCTTTTTCATTTCCTCCAAAATGCCTTGCGCCGCCGCCCAACTGTCCGCCTTGTTGATGAGGCTGTTGAAAACGAAGACGTTGGGTGAAAGCCCTTCCTTTTTCCATTGCTCGAATAGCCACCTTGCGATTGCAAAGGAGGAGCAAATCGAGATGGCTTTATGATGAACTGAAAGTTCAGGAAAGTATCTGACGTATTCCCCGGCAATGGCGTCCCTGCCGTCGGGGACAAACTCGTTGAGGTAGGCTTCCTCCACCAAAATCCTGTCCTCCTCTTCGACTATCAGTTGCTTCTTTTGCAGGTTGGCAAAAACCTCCTCCCATTGCGCCGGGAAGACGGGGCCGGTCCTGCCGTAGTGGTGTTGCCGGCGTTTTTGGACGTATTCCCGCACCTCCGCCTTGTCGTAAGCGGCGAAGGAGATTTGCCTTTTCCAGATAAAAAGCACCTTGCAGCTTCGCAGGATTTCCCTTTCTAACGAAGAGGCGGGGAGGCTGTCGAAGCGCTTTTTCATTTCATGCAAAGGCAGGAAGTAGCTGCCGATGGTGGCGTCGGAGCGAAAAAAGCGCTTTTGAGGACCATGAGTCAGCACCTCCTTTTTCTCCCCGGCGGTCAGCGGCGGCACGTGCAGGACTTCGAATTTGTGGAAGAAGCGGGCGATTTTGTCCCGCACACTGTCCACCTGCTCCGTCCAGCAAATAGCGACGACAAAAAAGCGCCCGGAGGAAAGCAGTTGCTGGAGCAGCCAGTCCCGGTGCTCTCCGGCGAGGAAGGTGTCCAGCTCGTCGAGCACGACGACGGCACGCTCCACGTCCGGCAGGAAAAAATCTTCTTTCGACACGGGGATGTCTTCCGGCAGCAGCACGGGGAGTTCGGGGTTTGTAGCATTTTTCAGGAAATGAAGCACGGCGCGGGTTTTCCCGGCAAGCGGCATTCCGGCGATGAGGGTGTGCTGCCCGATGGCGCAGTTGCGGGAGAGTGGCTCATCGAGATGGCTTCTGTTCAAATAATACTCCCTGAAGCCTTCCTCGTACTTCGCCCGCAGGGGCATGAGGTCTTTGGCTTGAAGGTCGCCGGCGAGGATGGTTTTAAAGTAACTTTTCCTTTCGACAGGCAGTGGTGCGTCAGGGCGCTCCGCCTCCGGACGAAGGCGGAAGTGGGGGTCGCCAACGTTTGGCACACCGCAGGTGTCGAGTTGGCCGTGTCAGGGAGTTTGGTTGGTTTTCCACTCGTAACTCGTGAGGACTTGTTTGCCAATGTCTTGGAGGAATAATGCCCCTTTTTCATGCGCTTTCAATGTGGCAATGAGCCGCTGAATAAAGGGGCTCATATTGTACCCATCAGAGACCTCCTGCACCCGCCCCGAAGCGAGCACGTAAGGAGCGGGTAGGCTGTTTTTGAGGCGGTATCCAATCCCCGCATCGGTGCTGAGAAGCGAGCCGGAAAAGCAGGTGTCGGCGATGAGGGTGATTTGGTAGGCGCCGCAGGCGTTGAGCCAGGAGAGGATGTCGGAGTTGGCGATAAAGTCCGAGCCAAAAGCCTCCTCACCAGTCTCTGCCTCGAAGGGTACCCAGAAACCCATGCCTTGGCCGGGGTCGAAGTGCCCGTGCCCGGAGAAGATGACGAGAAGGTTTTCGTTGGTGGTCAGGCCTTTGCGGCTTCCGTCTATCGAGGGTTGGTACTGGCGGAATGCCTTGTAAATTTCCTTTTTGGTAGCGGTAGAGGTGCGCAAGAATTTGAAGTTATCTTTCTCCAAATCGAATTCGTAGCGCAGGGAGAGCACGCCGAGGAGGGCTTCGCAGTCTTTAACGGGATTTTGGAGCGGGCTATGGAACTTGTAAGTATCTATGGCTATGGCAAGGACGTAGTTGTGGTGAGAGCCTTTGAGTGCAAGTTTGGTTTCCCCGGTGTTCATAAGCCTTGTTTGATTGTTTGGGTTTTCTCCAGCAGGTTTTGGCAAAAATAGAGAAAGGGATTGAAAATTTCAGGATGGAGGTGACGCCTTCGAGGGCAAGTGCCCAAAGTGACGACGCATGGCCTCGTCCATGGCCTTTCGCATCCGCTCGATTTTTTCTTTGGCGAAGGCTTGGCATTGGGCGTAGAGTTTTCTTTGTAAAAGAGCGATATCGTTGGGCATGTGCGATGCGAAGTTTTTTTTGGCAGGACACCCAAAACCCAAACAAGCGCTCAACCAGCACTCAGCCATTCAACCATTTGTCAGCGGTTGACCCAACCGGAGGGCTTCACATGGGGCAGCCTCAATTTTTGTTTTTCCTGAACGTACAATTGCATGGCCAGTAATGCAGCCACTCCCGCTGCTTCTTTTTCTCCAGCCTCCAATGCGCCATTGTTGAAGTACTTATTGACGAAATGCGTGTCGAATTGCCCCGACAGAAAGGCGGGGTGCCCCAGCACGAAGCGCCCAAAGGGCAGGGTAGTTGCCACCCCTTCGATGCGGTAATTTTCGATGGCGCCCAACAGCCGGCTAATAGCGGCATTGCGGTCGCTACCCCAGGCAACGAGTTTGGCGAGCATCGGGTCGTAATAGATGGGGATGTCCATGCCCTGGCGGAAGCCGTCGTCGACGCGGATGCCCTCGCCCACAGGAGGGCGGTAGATGGTCAGGTGGCCCGTGCCGGGCAGGAAGTCGTTCAGGGGGTCTTCGGCGTACACGCGCAATTCCACGGCATGCCCGTTTATCGCAAGTTGGTTTTGAGTAAATGACAGTTTTTCGCCGCGGGCGATTTTTATCTGTTGCTCCACTAAGTCAATGCCCGTAATCATTTCAGTAACGGGATGCTCCACCTGGAGGCGGGTATTCATTTCGAGGAAGTAAAAGTCGCGTTTGCTGTCCACGAGAAACTCCACTGTGCCGGCACCTGAGTAGTTGCAGGCTTGCGCCACTTTTACCGCGGCGGAACCCATGGCGTTTCGGAGTTCGGGTGTGAGGATAGCACTGGGCGCCTCTTCCACCACTTTCTGGTGGCGGCGTTGCACGCTGCATTCCCGCTCGAACAGATGAACCACGTTGCCGTGCGCATCTGCGAGTATTTGGATTTCGATGTGCCGCGGGGCGGTGATGTATTTTTCTATAAAAACGGAGCCGTCACCAAAAGCTGATTTTGCCTCACTGATAGCGCGTTGCATTTGCCCGGCCAGCTCCCCCTCATTTTCCACGATGCGCATGCCTTTGCCACCGCCCCCGGCTGCTGCTTTGATGAGCACTGGGAATCCGATATTCCGGGCGAGTTTCCGGGCTGCGGCTGTATCGCTAATTGCGCCCTTTGTGCCCGGCACCATGGGGATATCGAATTTGGCGGCCGCCTCTTTGGCGGCCAGCTTGTTGCCCATCATTTCTATGGACGCCGGAGATGGTCCGATAAAGATGATGCCCGCAGCGGTAACAGCTTGTGCAAAAGCAGCATTTTCGCTCAAGAATCCGTAACCCGGATGGATGCCATCTGCTCCCAATTTTTTTGCCGTTTCAATAATTTTTTCTGCTAAAAGATAAGATTGGGCGGAGGGCGGTGGCCCTATGCAAACAGCCTCTCCGGCGTATAGCACATGAGGAGCGTTACGGTCGGCTTCGGAATAAATAGCCACCGTTTTCAGGCCCATCTTATGGGCGGTACGCATAACACGCAGGGCGATTTCTCCTCGGTTGGCTATTAGTATTTTTTTCATGAAGTGCGTATCAAGCTTGTTTTCGGGTGGCCAAGTTCACCAAAAAAGGCGGAAATCTCCAACTGGGTGGAGGTGAAGCCTAAAACCTGATATTGTTCAGGGGGTGAGTAAATCTTGCAGGGCATAAAAAAATCCCGGCACAGAGTGCCGGGACCTTTTTTTTTATGCTGCCAGTCCGGCAGCAGGGGCAATCAACGACTACCAACGGTTTCCACCGCCGCCGCCGCCGTATCCGCCGCCGCCGCCACGGTTTCCACCGCCGCCGCCGTATCCACCGCCGCCGCCACGACGTCCACCGCCGCCGCCGCCGCTGCCACCACGGCTTTCTCTTGGCTCGGCTTTTTTAACCACGATGGTTCTACCATCCATTTCGCTGTCGTTCAGCTCGTTAATAGCAGCTTGCGCTTCTTCATCGTTCGGCATTTCTACGAAACCGAAACCTTTGGACCTGCCACTGAATTTGTCCATGATAATGTTGGCAGCAGTAACTTCGCCAAATGCTTCGAACGCTGCACGAAGGTCATCTTCGTGCGTGTCATAATTTAATTTTGCTACGAAAAGGTTCATTGCAAAAGAATTAAAAAGTTAATAATAGACTGAGGAACTCCTGAGGATGCAGAACTATTTAGTACCAAAAACGGAGAAATGCAGTGAGGCTGGAAGGAGATTTACGAGCTGAAAGATTCGAAAACTGAGCTTACCGGACTACTGAATACCTTTTTGTCAAATTTTTCTTACCGACAGAGAATCACTCAAAGAACCTCGCAAAGGTACAGGTATTTTCTAAACGAGGTATTATTTAATAAATTAAATGTGAGACGTTCTTGAATGCTTTCCACCGAAGTAAATTGCGCAGTGATAAATCAAATCAAAGGTAGTTCGCACTTCTTCCCTCCAGCCACAATAGGTCTATGGCCCGGCAAATGGATTTTATGAGCTTCTTATCTTGAGCCATTTTCCACGAGGGCATTCAGATATTCGGGGGCAACTTGCTAATGCCGGGACAGACTCAGCAAGTAAAACCCTTGTTTTAAAATGTTCGTAGTTTTGAGAAGTCAAATAATACATTGCTACATGACCAGCCTCCGCCTCCGCCTGCTCTCCTATTTAATCATGGGATACATGTTCTTTGCATTTGCCTGGTGGGCAACGCTGTTGTTCACAAAAAACCGCGACGTTTTTTATGCAAAAACTGACTTGGTGAAAGCAAGCATGATGGCCGAAGGCCTTATAAAATCGGAATCTGAGTTTGAGGCAACGGATACCTATAAGCGACTGTTGGAAAAGGACAAAAGCCAGGAACACATGATAATCGGGGAAGCCATGGTATTCGTCTTCACACTTTTCGCAGGGTTTTGGTTTATCAACAAAAGCTACAACGAGGAGGTGGCCTCCAACCACCAACGCCGCAATTTTTTGCTGTCCATCACGCACGAGCTAAAATCACCCATCGCCTCCATCCGGCTTATTTTGGAGACATTGGTGAAACGAAATTTGTCTAAAACTCAAATCGAGCAACTCGCCACTTCTGGCCTGGCGGAAAATGAACGTTTGAACGAGTTGGTGGAAAACCTGCTGCTCTCGGCCAAACTCGAAACTGCCTACCAGCCCTATTTTGAATTGCTGGACCTGGCGGCTCTCGTCCGCAATATTGCCGGAAAGATGCGCGCTAAATTTCCCGAAGCGACATTCTCCTTTCGGCAGGACGCTGACATTCCACCCATCCGGGGGGATAAGGCGGGGTTTACTTCTGCCCTGCTCAACCTCTGCGAAAACGCCGTCAAGTATTCCGGGGAACACCCGGAGGTGGACATCCGCATGTGGACGCATGCGCAAAAAATAGTGCTGGAAGTGGCAGACCGCGGCATGGGAATTCCCCACTCAGAAAAGAAACGTATTTTTGACAAATTTTACCGGGTGGGCAACGAAGAAACCCGCCAGACCAAAGGCACGGGGCTGGGGCTGTACATAGTGTGGGAGGTAATAAAAGCGCATCGCGGAAAAATCACTGTCACCGATAACAATCCCGTGGGCACAGTCTTCAGCATCGAACTGCCATTAGAGTTTGTTTGAACAAGGAGCGACCCAAAACCTTCACCAATTCGCTGAACCATGAGAATCTTATTTGTCGAAGACGAAGAAAATATCCGCAACGTCGTAAAGATGAACCTCGAAATGGAAGACTTCGAGGTGGTGGACACAGGCAAGGGCCGCGAGGCCATCCGGCTCTTTGAATCACAGCATTTCGACCTCATCATCCTCGATGTGATGCTACCCGAAATCAGCGGCTTCGATATTTGCGAGCAAATCCGGCTAACCAACAGCGAGGTACCTATCATTTTTCTCACAGCAAAAGACGGCACTACCGACCGGATTTCGGGCCTGAAACTCGGTGCCGACGACTATCTCACTAAACCCTTTCACTTTGAAGAGCTATTGCTGCGCATCAACAACCTTATTCGCCGGACGGCCAAAGAACCGGAGCGCTCGCCCGCCCACTTCGAGTTTGGCGGTAACAAGGTCAACTTCCGCACCTTCGAAGCCCGTGGGAACAACGGCGAATTCATGCTCACTAAGAAAGAAGCAATGCTTCTGAAGTTGCTCACCGACCGAAAAAACGAAGTAGTGTCCCGCAACCAGATTCTACAATCGGTGTGGGGCTATGACGTCTTCCCTTCCACCCGCACGATTGACAATTTCATCCTTTCTTTCCGGAAATATTTTGAGGAAGACCCGCACAACCCGAAGTTTTTTCACTCGGTGAGAGGGGTGGGATATAAGTTTGCATTTTAAGGAATGCAGCGTGAGAGGTGGGCTAATGGCACTTGAAATAATCGAACGGCTCCAAACACTCCCTGCACTGGAACAGCGCCTTGCACGCCGTCGAACCAAATTGACTCACCATCTCCGTATTCATTGAGCCGCATTGAGGGCATTCCACTTTCGTATCATTTCCGAGCAGCGAATATTTACCGGCTGAACCTATGGGAGGGGCAATGCCGTAAACTTTGAGTTTTTCTTTCGCCGCCTCGCTCAGCCAGTCCGTCGTCCAGGCGGGGCTGAGCACGGTACTCACCTTTACCCTCTGGTACCCCTGCTCCTGCAACACCGATTTTATGCAGACCTCCATCATGTCCAAAGCCGGGCAGCCGGTATAAGTAGGGGTAATGACCACTTCTACTTCGCCGCCTTTATTTAGATGCACCTCCCTTATAACGCCGAGGTCTTGCAGCGTGAGCACCGGGATTTCCGGGTCGGTCACCGCCTGAAGGATGCGAAGTATTTTGTCTTTTTCCATGCCCTTTTTATAAAAAACTCTATTCAGGCGCAACCGCTCAAATCGAGCGTACGCACCATGTGGAGGTACGATTCGGCGAATTGGGGCAGCGAGTTCCAAACCAGCATTTTCACATCTGGCTGCATGTGGGGACAGGCTTTGCAATGCCGCTCAGTGATGCCACTGATTTCATGGCAAATGGCTTTTTTTTCAAGCCGGCCATTTCGCACAAAGCTCCTGAATCCTAATTCGTCAAAGTAGGTGTGTTCAATGATTTGGAGCAGCAGATGAAAAAACTCCTTGTCGGGTGCCGGAAGTGCGTAATAAAAAAGGCTGAAACTAACGATGTAGCCCGGCACCGCCAGTGCAATTTGTTCATGGCCCTGCTCAAGGTACCACTTCATATTGGGCAGTTCCTGCCCGATGATGAGCGCAAGCTTTTCATGGTCAATAGGTGTGGTGATGCCGAAGGTGGAGCGCACCTCGTACATTTCTTTGAAAAACTTCTCCTGCGGCCGGTCGAGCAGCTTCTGAAACTCCTTGCGGATGGTCAGATTTTTCTGCGCCACATTCTTGCCGTCTTTGGCGAAAGCCAGCCGGTGGATGCGCTCCAGGGTTTCCATCATGTAGCCCTCCGGCTTGGTCAGGTAATCCAGCTTGTAGCAAAGGTAAAGCAGAAGGTAAGTGAAGCCGGTGGCGTATTGTCCCGGATGGAGTTTGCCGTTGTCAAGAATGCCGAAATCTGTTTCAATTTCCCTTTTGATGTAGCGGTATTTGGTCTCTTTTTCTGCCTGCGGCAAATGGCGGCGAATGTTGATGTCCGTGGGTTCGAGGGCATCGAATTCGTCAATGAGCAGGTCGTCGTGTTTGTCGGCGTGCGTGGCTAATTCTTTCAGTGCGGCGTATAATTTATAAGGCGAACTATCCACGGGGTAGCTGTCGAAAACGATGGCGATTTCATTGGCTGGGGTGAGGGCGAAGCGGCTGTATTTCAGCTCGAAATTCTCGTCGAGCAAGCGGCGCATAAAGCTGGATTGGAGGGAATTGGCCCGTGCCACTATTGCCACGGCGTAGAATTTCCGGCCATTGGCAAACCCCGTGACCTTTTTCGAACCTTGAAACAGCTCGAACCCGATGTCCTCCTTTTCCCGCCAAACCCGCACGTTCTCCTCACCGGCGTTGTGGAGATAGTCAAAAAAAGCTTTGTACGAGTCCACAAAATCCCCCCGGCTGAACGCCTGCACCGCCTCGTCGAATGCCGCATCCTGGGCAGCCAGGTGGTAGCTGTCGCTGAACCGCCCAAAGCGGATTTTGGGCGCCGGCGTCGCTGGTTTGCTGTTTCCGAATATTTGGTCGAAGATGGTCATGTTTTGTTTTTAGTCTCCAGTCTTCAGTCCGCAGTCCGCAGTCTTCAGTCCACAGTCTTCAGTCCGCAGTCTTCAGTCCGCAGTCCACAGTCCGACAGTCGGGAGTCCCCAGACTGCGGACTGAAGACTGCCTCATTTCCTCCCAAAATCCGCGGGGATTTCCCCCCAATATTCGGTTTCCCATTTCAGGATGGGGTTTTCCCAGGTGTGGGTTTTCAGCCAAACTTCGGCCCGCTCCAACAATTGCCAAAGATTCTCCGTGCGAGGGTTGCGTTCGAGCTTCGACTTGCATTTCTTGTTCCTCACCCAGGCTAAGGCCGTGCGGGAGTCGGTGTAAATGGGAGTCTTTTTCCCTTGTTTTTCAAACATAGCCAGCGCGTGCACGATGGCCAGGAACTCCCCGATATTGTTGGTGCCGATGGCAAATTTCTGGTGAAAAATCTGCTGCTTGGTCGTCGTGTGTACGCCTTGGTATTCCATCAGGCCGGGGTTGCCGCTGCATGCCGCATCCACGCTGATGCTGTCCCAAACAATGGCGTGTTTGGTTGATGGCACATTGGCGGGTTTGGGGGCTGTGTGCGCTGTGTTTTTATAAATGTGCTTCGCAAAATTTTCCTTGAAAGCGGCCTCTGCCTCCGCCTGGGTAAGGTAGCTTTTGTACCTGGCATCCGCAAAGCCTTTTATCTGCAACTGGCATTCCTCCCAGTTATCATAAACGCCGGGCTTGTTGCCCTGCCACACGACGTAATATTTCTTTTGTTTGACCATAGACTGGCAAAAGTAATTTATCCCTTCGGGAAAATGAAAAGCAAAAGCTGGGCATTCCCTTTAGATTTGCCGTATTGGGCATCCCTTCATAAATTAATGGGGGTTTTCCAAAATTACGCAGTCTTTTCGAGCGGCAGGGTTTTGAACCCTGCGTTTTCGTGCCTGAAACGCAGGGTTCAAAACCCTGCCGCTCGAAATACCAGCATTTTTTGAGGAGATACCTCATTGGAAATGGTTGGGAGGTTGGTTGGCTGAATGGCTGGTCAACCAATTAACCATTTAACCATTTAACCATTTTCAAGCATGCAAAACCAACTACAAAAAAAACTCACCCTCTACGGCCTCACCATGATAGCCGTGGGTTCGTGCATCGGCTCCGGCATCTTTGTCACGCCCGCCCAAATCGTGGAGGCGGTGCCCAATGCCACGCTGGTGCTGGCCGTGTGGGCTATCGGCGGATTGGTGGCGCTCACCGGGGCACTGACCTTCACCGAATTGGGTGGCATGTTCCCCCGCTCCGGCGGGGTGTATGTGTACATCAAAGAGGCATACGGGCCGCTGGCGGGGTTCCTCTATGGCTGGACGATTTTGCTGGTCATCAACACGGGAGCGCTGGCAGGGCTGTGCGTCGCCTTCGCCGAATACCTGAAAATCTTCGTGCCGGACATGGGCGAAAACACCAAAACCGCCATTGCCGCAGGCACCATGCTCGTGCTCACGGTGGTGAACATGCGGGGCGTCAACGTGAGCCAGGGCCTCGCCAATTTTTTCACGGGCCTCAAACTGTTGTCCATCGCCGCCATCATCGTGGCGGGGTTTGTGTTTTTCGACCCTGAAAAGGTGCACCTCGATTTTTCGCTGTCGCAAAACGTGCCCGTCAACCTGACTTCGGCGCTGCTCACCGGCCTCATCGGCGTGCTGTTTTCAGTGGGCGGCTGGCACCATGCGTCTTACGTGGCGGGCGAGGCCATCAACGCCCGGCGCAACGTGCCGCGGGCCATGTTCTTCGGGGTGCTCATCGTCACCGGGATGTACCTGCTCGTCAACCTGGCGTACATGCTTTTGCTCCCGCTCGATACCATTGCCGCTACACCACGGGTTGCCAGCGAGGCTATCGCCACATTGGCCCCATGGGGCGGGAAGGCCGTAGCCATTGCCATCGCACTTTCCATCTTCGGCACCATCGGCATTTACACCATGTCTGCACCACGTATCTATTATGCAATGGCCGAAGACGGGGTGTTCTTTAAAAAGCTTGCTGAGGTGCACCCGCGCTGGCACACACCGGTTTTCGCCATGCTGATTCAGGTGGCCTGGGCATTGGTAGTGCTGCTGTTTTTCAGCGGGCTGTTCAACAAAATCATCACCTTCGTCACCTTCATGGACATAGCGTTCATGGGACTGGCCGGAGCAGCGGTTTTTGTTTTTCGTAAAAAAAGAAAGGATGCGGAGCGGCCTATCCGGGCATGGGGCTACCCGGTGGTGCCGTTGATTTTTGTTATTATTTCGGCTGCTTTTGCTGTAAATACTTTGATGGAGCGGCCGGGGCAGGCGTTGCCGGGGCTGGTGCTTTTGCTGTTGGGCGTGGGGGTGTATTTTGGATTTAAAAGAAAGCGGAACAGGCGTTAGAAAAACAATTGCTCTGCCCCGTCGCCGGGTATGGCAACGGGACTCCGTTCAAAAAATGTTGGAGGGCACAGATTTGACAACTTTCCAATAGTTGTCAAATCACCTCGCCACCACTACCCTCGCCCCCGCCCTCGCCCTGCCCTCTTCCAGCAGCACGATATTGTACACCCCCGGCGGCCAGCCCCCCACCTCCAGCGTGTGCAGGTAGGCATACGGCGGGAAGCGGTGGCGGTGCACCACCCGCCCCAGCATGTCCACCACCTGTACCTCGGCAGTGCTGCTGCCGTAGCCGGGCAGCGTGATGCTCACCTCCACCTGCCCGGAGGCGACAGATGGCGATGCCACCACGCCGTAGCCGCTGCCTGCCAGTGGCGGCTTGGTGCTGCTCAG
>SCUG01000332.1 GCA_004297645.1 Saprospiraceae bacterium
TAAGTAGTCAGGCAGAATTAAACAACACTTTTTTTTGAAACACAATAGGCACATAGAAAACATAGAATGGTTGAAAACCAACTTGTTAGAGCTATGTGTCCTATGTGCCTATGTGTTTTAAAGTATCGAATAATTTGTGTTGGTTACTTAAAGGGCAAAAATCATGGTAAAATGAAAAAGGAAAAAGAAAAATTAAAGCCCACCGCCGGGAGATTAGGCGTTATCACGCCGGAAAACAGGCATCTGCTACCAGTGGAGGTGCAAGATATTCTCGGTAAGTTGGAGCGGCATGAATTAGTCTCCCCAAAGTACCCAATAGCTTTGAAGGACCACCTGAAACGCCGCACTCGTGAACGATTGCAAGAAAATCCAAACCTCCACCTGAAAGAAGTCGTCCTTCTATCCGTCCAAAGCCTGCCCGACTGGCTACCTCCTGCATTGGTCAAAGATGCCGTCGCCTGGGTCGTCGAAGAATGGGAAAGTTGTACGCAAAACCAGAAAGCACTTTCAGCCACCGAAGCCTGATATTTCAACTCTCAATCAAAACTTAACCAACTTTAATCATGCACCTTTCAACTTTAGACTGGTCTTTCATCGCTGCCTTTTTCATCCTCTCCCTCGTCATCGGTTTAGTGGTGAGCAAACGGGCAGGCAAAAGCGCCTCCGAGTATTTCCTTTCCGGGCGTTCCATGCCCTGGTGGCTGCTCGGCTTTTCGATGGTCGCCACCACCTTCAGCGCCGACACCCCCAACCTCGTCACCGACATCGTGCGCAAGAACGGCGTCTCCGGCAACTGGCAGTGGTGGGCCTTCCTGCTCACCGGCATGCTCACCGTGTTCGTCTATGCCAAACTCTGGCGGCGCTCCGGCGTGCTGACCGACCTGGAATTTTACGAACTCCGGTACAGCGGCAAGGCGGCGGCTTTCCTGCGGGGCTTCCGGGCCATCTACCTCGGCGTGTTTTTCAACGTGATGATTATGGCGACGGTCTCGCTTGCCGCCATTAAAATTGGCGGCGTGCTGTTGGGGCTTTCACCCATCCAGACCATCCTGATTGCCTCCATCGTCACGGTCATTTACACCTCGCTTGGCGGCTTGACGGGAGTGATTTGGACCGACTTTTTCCAATTCATCGTCGCCATGATAGGCGTGACGTGGGCGGCTATCGTGGTAGTGAATTTACCGCAAGTCGGCGGCTTGTCGAACCTGCTGACGCACCCGAACGTGGCGCCGAAGCTGAGTGTGCTGCCCGATTTCAACGACATGAGCGCACTGCTGCCGTTTCTTATCATGCCGCTCGCCATCCAATGGTGGAGCGTGTGGTACCCCGGCGCCGAGCCTGGCGGCGGCGGCTACATTGCGCAGCGGATGCTTTCGGCAAAAAATGAAACCCACGCCATCGGCGCAACGCTTTTTTTCAATTTCGTGCATTACGCCCTACGGCCCTGGCCCTGGATATTGGTGGCGCTGGCTTCGCTCATCGTTTTTCCTGATTTGGCTTCGCTGAAAACTGCCTTCCCGAACTTGCCGGACAACGTCATCAACGACGACCTGGCCTATCCGGCCATGATGACCTTCCTGCCCAGCGGGCTGCTCGGCCTCATAGTAGCAGCGCTCATCGCAGCGTACATGTCCACCATTGCCACCCACCTCAACTGGGGGTCGAGTTATGTGGTCAACGATTTTTACAAAAGATTCATCAAGCCGGAAGCTTCCGAGAAGGAGCAGGTAAACGTGGGGCGGCTTACGACGGTGGTGCTCATGTTTTTTTCCGCCCTGCTCGCCCTGGCACTGACCAACGCGCTGCAAGCGTTCAACATCCTGCTGCAAATCGGCGCGGGCACGGGCCTGATTTTCATCCTGCGCTGGTTCTGGTGGCGCATCAACGCCTGGAGCGAAATTTCGGCGATGATAATTTCTTTCGCGGCAGCCGTTTTTTTTGAATTGATTGCGCCGAAAATGAACCTCGACATTGCGCCGCACCTCAAGCTCGTTTCCGGCGTCGCCATCACTACCCTCGGCTGGGTCATCGTAACCCTCCTGACGCAGCCCACGGCAGACGCTACTTTGTTGAAATTTTACAAACTCATAAAACCGCACGCTACGGGCTGGCAGGCAGTCATCCGCCCCGCCATCGCCAAAGGCGAGCTGCGGGAAGCGGAAGTCGTGGCAGGCAAGCTGCCACTCGAATTGGTCTGCATGTTCACTGGCTGCTTCCTCGTCTATGGGGCGCTGTTTGGCATTGGTTTTTTGGTGTATGGGGAGATGGGCAAGGCGGCCATAGGTTTTGCAGTAGTAGTCATAGCGACGTGGATTCTCAGCCGGTCATGGAGCCAGGTGAAGGGCCAAAGCTAATACGAACAAAGGCTCCCGAAGCCACTGCTTCGGGAGCCTTTGTCTAACCTCATACCTCTATCTTCAACCTCTCGTCTCCAGCAACATTTCTTTCAAAATACCTTCTTTCATTGAATAAGCGGAGGGGATGATTTGGTGAATGCCCGCCAGCCGGATGATGTAATCTACGAGCGTAAAAGCCACCGGTAAAAGTTCGGCCCGCTCGGCGGGTAACCCGCGCATTTGAAGGCGTTGGGCGAGCGAGGAAGTCAGCACCTTGCTGTGGAGGCGGTAATAATCGCTGGTGGAAATGACAGAGTATAGCAGGTTGGGCTTTTGTTCTACCAGCATGCTCTCAATCACTTCGAAGGATCCCGAGGCGCCGAGCAACAGCGGGGTTTTATGGGCTTGTAAAGCTTGCTGAAGTGGTTGCAGTGTACGTTCCAAATGCTGCTGTATGGCAAATTGGTCGCCTTGGCTGATGGGGTCTTTCTTTTGAAAATCTGAAAATAGTACCTGCACTCCAATGGGGAAACTCTGCGCCCAAAATACCTCATCCTGGCTGACGATGATGCACTCTACGCTGCCACCGCCAATATCCACGATAAGGGCCTTGCCCTCGAAGATTGGCACAGCCTGCATGACGCCGAGGCGAATGAGGCGGGCTTCTTCCCTGCCGGAGATGAGCTGGATTTTCAAGCCGGTTTCTGCCTCGACGGTGCGAATGAATTCATCGCTATTGGATGCCCTCCTCAGTGCCTCGGTCCCGAAAGCTTTAATGGCAGTAACGCCCTGCCGGTCGAGTTCTTCCTTAAAGTGTTTCAGGCATTCCACCCCGCGGCGTATAGGCTCCTGCCCGATTCTAAAAAGTCCTTCCTCGCCCAGCCTCACATAGTTTCGTTCGCGGAAGTGGGTGACAAAAGCCTTGCCTTCACCGGGGCTGGCTATGAGTAGGTGGAAAGTATTCGTGCCACAGTCAATGACGCCTAAACGCATAATATTCTTCGTTGAAAATGAGAGGACTGAAACCAGCAGGTAAATTACTGTTGGTGACTCTGTTCTAATTTTTGCTGCAATTCCATTCCTTGTTTGATTTGTTTGTTGAAAAACTCTACTGCTTCGGGCATCATGTAATTGGCGTACAACTTTTCCTGATTTTTATAAAAAACAAAATAAGTGCAGCCCTCGCTGAAATAGAAATTTCCTTCGAGAACGATGTTGCCCTTTATCTGATAGGTGACCCTGCCAGTGGGCTGACATTCCGGCTTTAGCGGAGCCGGCGTTTCGGCGATGTGCCGCACGACG
>SCUG01000333.1 GCA_004297645.1 Saprospiraceae bacterium
CTTTCAGCGAAGCAGAAAAATCATTGGCAAAGGTTCTCAGAGCATGGTTGGATATTACCGAGGAGGTGCCCCTTGGCGACAAATGGAAAAATGGAATGATGATTCTAAAACCGGAGGATGAAAACCTGAAACCAAAGGAGATTCCCATCGAGGCGTTTTTTCATAAAATTGTAATGGTGCGCGACAGGCTCAGGGTCATGGAGCAGCGGATAAACGCCAGCGAGCAACTTTCTGACGAAGACAAAATCAACTTGCAGCAATACATCACCAGAATTTATGGCAGTCTCACCTCCTTTAACCTATTATTCAAAAATAAAGAGGATAATTTTGTGGGTGAGAAATCTTGAGTTGTGCGAGGTGAAAGATTTGCGCCGCCTATAAATTGTGATTTAACAAAAAGATGTACAGACCATTTACCCTGATATTATTCATGGCAGTGGCAATGGCCACGGGGTGTTTAGTAGTAGAAACGCCATACAGCAAATTGCCTCCGGGGCAATGGCGCGCTGTGCTGAAAATCCAGCCGGAGTTTATCACACCCAACCCCGATGCGAAGCCCCTGCCCGATAAAGTGGACATGGAATACGACGATGTGAAAAGTGGGGAGCTGCCCTTCAATTTTGAGGTCATTTACGACAACGACACCACGTTTCACATCGTCATACAAAATGGAACGGAACGAATAGAGGTACCTGCTTCGGATATCGCCTTTGGCCGCACCAAAGAGCGGGCACGCGATACCATTCGCATTGATTTTCCGGTGTACGAATCCTATATCACAGGCGTATTTGCAGGCAATGTTATCGAGGGTAGTTGGGTAGTCACCACGAGGGAAAATTACGCCATCCCCTTCGTCGCTCATCATGGCAAATCCTTCCGGTTCACCCCTTTAATGAAAACACCCACAGCCGATTTATCGGGCAAATGGAAAGCCACCTTCGGGTTGGAGGAAAACGACCCCTACCCTGCCGCCGGTGAATTCTTGCAGAAAGGCAATCACCTCTCCGGCACTTTTATGACGGAAACCGGAGACTACCGGTACCTCGAAGGTACCGTCCAGGGCGACAAGGCTTTTTTGTCCACTTTCGACGGCTCCCATGCCTTTTTGTTCGAAGCTAAAATTCTAACAGACAGCCTTCTTACCGGCGCTTTTTATTCAGGCAAGCATTACCGCACCACCTGGGAAGCTGAGCGCAACGCTCAGTTCGAGCTGAATAGCCCCGATTCACTGACCTATTTGCTGCCGGGATACGACGACAAGCTGACTTTTTCTTTTAAAAATCCCGAAGGGCAGGTAATATCACCGGACAACCCAGAATATGAGGGCAAGTTTAAAATTATCCAAATCATGGGCACGTGGTGCCCAAATTGCCGGGATGAAACCAATTTTTTAGTAAATTACCTCCGGGAAAATCAGCCAGACGATGTGGCGGTTATCGCACTCGCATTTGAAAAACATAGGGATGCACAAAGCGCCAACAAGGCCATTCGCACATACCGGGAAAAATTCAACATGCCCTATGAAGTGGTATTTGCAGGGTACCCAGATAAAGATGCAGCACGCACCCTGCCTATGCTAAATGGAATCATATCTTACCCCACCATGATTTTCATGGATAAGCACAACAGGGTGCGGAGAATTCACACGGGATTCAGCGGGCCAGCCACCAGCCAGTACGAGTCATTCACGAAAGACTTCCTTCAGTTCATGGAAGCCATGCATCACGAAGATTGAAAAGTTATTCTCCTTTGTTTTTTTTTGAAAATCGTCAAACCATCGCTTAAATGCACAAACAGAAACATCACGTCTTAGCTCACTGCGTCGAGAACCAACACCTTGCTCGGGAGATCATCTCCGATTTGAGCAAAGCGGGGTATCAGCTCAGCGAGTTGGCCCTGACAAATGATGTTTCTGAAGGCCTTTTGGAAAACGCATTCTCACAAACACGCGGCATTGTCTTACTCCTCATCACCGATAATTTTTTAAAAACAGAGGGATGTATGTTTGGAGCGCTGGACGTGGTGAAAAAATTAGGCGATGCCAGGCGCCTCATTCCCGTTATCGCCGATGGCGAGGCCCCAAATAGCGACGGCACCGGCAAGATGATTGTCCCAACCTCCTTTGAGAAGGTAAGCAGCATTATTAAATACCTCAACCACTGGCAGCAAATCTATTTAGCCCTTCGTCAGAATTATCAGGCGAATAAGAAGGATGAGACGCTGGAGGCTAAAATCCAAACTGTCAAGGCAATTTCATCAGATATCGGAGAGCTGCTGCGGTATTTACGGAGCCAACGCTGTTATTCTTTGCAAGAGTTTCAAGCCGATTCTTACAATTCCTTTTTTAGCATTATGGGAGACACCGAGGGGTATGAAAAATTGAAGAAATTGCTCATGACGGAACACAGTGAAGATATAACCGGCGATGAAAAGACGCTGATTGAACTTATCGAACATTCCAGCGACGACCTCATCGCCGAAAATCTGGAGCTGGACCTCATCAATAAAAAAAAGCTTCTGGAAGAACCCGGCGATATTCCTTCGGCAAAGGGAACATCTGCCATACCTGGCTTGAATTATCTCGATGAACTTTTGAGAGCAGCTATCAGGGAAACGAGTGAAAAGAAATCAGACAAAGAACCACAGAAAGTGGAAGAGCATGAAGAAGAGAAAGGGAGTCTCAAAAAAGGCGATGAAATAACGCTCGAACAATTATCCCACCTCGACAAAACTCCACAAGACCCAATCGAAGCATTGCTGGAAGAAGTGCTGGCCGAAGAGGAAGACCGGGAGTTTGACCCTCCAGAAGAGGAGGACGCCGGTAACATTAAATTGGAGGATATTTTCATTCTGGACGATGAGGAGGAAGAAGTTGTTGCCAAACCATTAAATATAGAGATGGACAAGCCAAAACCCAACAAGAAGAAATACCCCACCGCTGAGGAAGCTCTCTCGGTTGCGATAGGTCTGTTTGAAGCCGGGCAAAAGGACCAGGCCATTGGCTTTTTGCAGGGTGCAGTAGAGGGGTGCCCCAACGACCCCGCTTTGCGCTATTACCATGCCTATGCTTTGGCGCGCTACTCCCAAAATTTTGAAGAAGCCAACAAACAACTCAACTTGCTCATCAGCAAGTTTCCCACCTATGCCGACGCTTGGTTCCTAATGGCCGAGTTGTCAGAAATTGAGAAAGATTTTGAAACCGCAAAATCCCAGTTTGAAAAAGTGGCCACATTAAACCCCGAATACCCCGGCGTGCAATACAGGTTGGGCCTCCTACTGATGAACTACCTGGGTCAACAAGAATTGGCCGCAAGTTATTTTGAAGATACCATCGCCCGCGATCCCGCCAATTCCGATGCGCATTATCGCCTCGCCACATTATGCAGCGAGCATTTGAACAACCCCGGCAAAGCAGTGGAGCATTTCAAATTGACGTTGAAGCAAAACCCGAATCACCCTTTTGCCTATTACGATTTGGCCATGATGTATCACCGGATGGGAGAGAAAATGCTGGCCCATCAATTTTACCTAAAAGCTACAGAATTGAATCCGGAATTTAAGACGACAGTAAATGATGCTGCTTTTGGATTGCTGGAAAATGAACGTGCCAGTATGTTAGAGCACCTTCCAGCAATAGAAATTACCCAACCATCGCCCGTTGCTGATGAAGAACTTTTGAAAGAAGAAATAGCTGCACCCGTTGCAACCCAAAATCCATTGATTAAAACAGTGCTTATTACGGGCGCCACCTCCGGAATCGGCAGGGCTACCGCCGAAATCTTCGCCTGCAATGGCTACCGCGTCATAGTTACGGGCCGCCGGTCTGGAAAACTCGATGAAATGAAAAGCAAGTTCGCAGATGCTTACCAGGCAGAAGTGCTGCCACTCACCTTCGACGTTCGGGACCCAAAAGCAGTGGAAGAAGCCATCGCCAACCTGCCCGAAGAATGGAAAAAAGTGGATATTCTCATCAACAACGCCGGCCTTTCGAAAGGTCTTGTCCCCATCAACGAAGGTAAAATCGAGCATTGGGAAGCCATGATTGATACCAATATAAAAGGCCTGCTCTACCTGACACGCGCCATTTCGCCCCAGATGGTGGCGCGCAAAGAAGGGCATATCATCAACATTGCTTCAAGCGCTGGGAAGGAAGTTTATCCTGGCGGCAACGTCTATTGTGCCACAAAATTTGCGGTGGATGCCCTCACCCAAGCCATGCGGCTCGACCTCTACAAACACAATATCAGGGTAAGCCAGGTGGCCCCCGGCCATGTGGAAGAGACGGAATTTGCCCGCGTGCGTTTCGACTGGGATACGGAAAAAGCGGACAAGGTGTACGATGGTTTCCAGCCCTTGCGAGCCGCCGATGTAGCCGGGGCTATCTATTTTATCGCTACCCGGCCACCGCATGTGAACATTCAGGACATACTCATGTTCGGTACACAGCAGGCCGGCTCAAATTTCATCGACAGGTCTGGAAGATGACCTGAACGGCGATTCGTTTTCCCTAATTCGTAAAAATTGCATTTTTTTGCACGACCAAACCTTTTGAGGTACATTTCTTATTCAGTAACGCCCTTACCAGATAAGACCTCCATTCGATCCTTAACCAATATCTGCTTTCTAATAACGTACCTATCTTGCCCACCATAGCAAGTGTACAAACCTTCTGCAACCTTAGAATTGTTTACAACAACCCTTATGTCTATGGTACTCGAAAAAGAAAAAGCGAAAAATAATACTCCGAAATTGAACTCGAAAAAGAAACCCGCATACAGCCGGGAACAATACCTGTCTTGGTACGAGTCAATGCTGCGCATCCGTAAGTTTGAAGAAAGCACACTCTTGGCCTACAATCAGCAAAAAATTCGAGGTTTTTTGCACGTGTACATTGGGCAGGAAGCCATCTCAGCAGGCATTGAATCTTCCCTCCGGCCGGAAGACGCCTTAGTCACCGGCTACCGGCAGCACGGCATCGCCATTGGCCGGGGCGCTAGTGTCAAAGAGTGCATGGCAGAACTGTTTGCCAAAGAAACGGGCATTAACAAAGGTAAAGGCGGTTCGATGCACTTTTTCTCCAAAGAGCACCGCTACTTTGGAGGCAATGGCATCGTGGGTGCTCAAATTCCAATCGGCACCGGCATCGCTTTCGCCGAAAAATACCGGGGTACCGATAACCTTTGCGTCACTATGTTTGGCGACGGAGCCTCGCGTCAAGGCTCTCTGCACGAATCCTTCAACATGGCCATGACCTGGCAACTCCCCGTGCTCTATATCTGCGAAAACAACCAGTATGCCATGGGAACGTCGGTGAGCAGAACCAGCAATGTATCCGATATTCGCAAACTGGGTCAGGCCTACGACATGCCGGGCGAGCGGGTGGATGGCATGAGGCCGGAAGCCGTCCATGAAGCCATCAGCAAGGCTGCCGCTCATATCCGCTCCGGCAAAGGGCCCTATTTTTTAGAAATAAAAACTTATAGGTACAAGGGTCACTCGGTCTCCGACCCCGCCACTTACCGCAGCCGTGAAGAGGTGAAAAGTTTTATGGATAAAGACCCCATCAAGATGACCGAAAAGACTATTCTCGGCTTCAAATTGGCCACTGCTGCTGAACTTGACACCATCAAAAACCGCATCCATGATGAAATTGCCGAAGCTGTGAAATTTGCGGAAGAGTCCCCCTCCCCCCCTGCCAGTGGATTATACGATGACAATTACACGCAACCAGATTATCCTTTTATGCGGGATTGATCCTGATTTCGAGGGCTTGGATGAGTCCCATGCAACCAAGCATAAAAAGAGAAAATCTGAGAAGGAAGGAAAACCATCCCATTTTTCCTTAGATATTTTTTGTGCGCCGCCTTTTACGAATGTAAAGATTCTTTATTTTTGCGCCGCTTTTAACAATCCTCCCGGCAGCAATGATTTTTCCATCATTGGGTAGGGAGCAATTTTCAAATATCCACGTTCAATGGCACAACGTAAAAAGAAAAGTAATAAACAGGATGAGGTACTTATTGACCTCACCGAGGTGACCGGTAAAGCCGAAGACTTCTTTGAAAGGTATCAAAAGCAGATTCTGATAGGTGTTACTGCTTTAGTTGTCATAGTCGGAGGTTACCTGACCTACCGCAACCTCATCATCAAGCCGAAACAGAAAGAGGTAACGGAGCAAATGGCTCAGGCTGAATGGCAGTTTGGGCGCGATTCTTTCGCCCTGGCACTCGCCAATCCCGGTGCAGGATTCCCGGGTTTTTCGGACATTGTTAAAAAATATAGTGGTACCTCCGGCGGTAATGCCGCACTATACTATGCTGGTGTTTGCTGCCTGAATTTGGGCCAATTCGACGCCGCCATTTCTTACCTCGAAGATTTTAGTGCCTCCGGCAAACTTACCCCTGCCATGAAATACGGAACGTTGGGGGATGCCTACGCCGAAAAAGGCAACTTAGACAAAGCACTCGGCTTTTATAAAAAGGCAGCCAACGAGGAGAGCAACGAAGTAATCGCACCTTATTATTTGAAAAAAGTGGCCTTGCTGAGCGAAAAGCAA
>SCUG01000334.1 GCA_004297645.1 Saprospiraceae bacterium
GACAAAAACACCTTATTGAGGCGTAATGGCCGCAAGGCCCGTTTTCAAAAACCATTGTTAAACCATAACGTGGCTGTTTAAGTAGAAAAAATTAGGGCTTATGCCCTTCGTTTTCACGAGGAAGGAGAGGCAAGGGGTTCCCTCAAAATCTACCTGCGGATACTTTCGGCGTCTTCTTAACCTCCCTCTGTAACAGCCACACCAAAAACAAATTCAAAATGATACCTCCTCCTAATCCTTCTCGTCAGAATTTGGGTCAGCAACCGCAGCAACCGCAGCAGCCCTTAGCCAAACCTGCGCCGCAGTCAATACCTACTTTACCCAAAAAACCTTCAAATATCCTACTGCCACTTGTGCTAACGCTGGGATTTCTGATGCTCATAGCCGTGGCTTGGCTAACATACAGCAGCATCAGTACCACCCGCGTTTTGGAACAAAAAATCGCTCAACTGGAAGAAGCGGAACGGCTTCGTATCGAGCTGGAAAACCAGTACAACAATGCACTGGCTGAATTGGACAAGCTGAAAGGCGAAAATACGGACATCAACAACATGATTGACCAGCAGAAGCTGGAACTCGAAAGCCAGATGTCCGAAATTTCGAGCCTACTGAGAGAAAAGCGAGACTTGGATGCCGCCCGTAGTGAAATCAATGACCTGAAAACCAGAGTGGCTTCCTACATTGCAGAAATTGAGCAGCTAAAGGCAGAGCAGGAGCAACTCACCGAAGAAAATATGTTGCTGAAAAATGATACTGCGGCGTTGAGCACCAATCTTCAAAGCAAGACCTCGGAAAACGAAGAGTTGTATTCGGCCAAGGCCAAATTGGTCAATGAAAAAGAGGAGTTGACACAGGCCGTGCGCTTAGGTTCCGTCATCAAGGTGAAAGACGTAAAAGTAACCGGCCAGAAAATGCGCAAAAGTGGAAAAACCACCAACCGGGAAAGTGCCAAACGCGTGGACCAGTTGAAAGTATGTTTCACTACCTTGTCCAACGAATTGGTGGAACCAGGTACTGAAAAATTCTACATCCGCATCATCAACCCAAAAGGGGAAACCATCGCCATTGACGACCTCGGCAGCGGTACTTTGGAAAACAGTATGACGGGCGAAGAAGTCCGATTCACGCAGATGAAAGAGTACGCATACGCCAACGACGAAACGCAACTTTGCTACGTCTGGGAGCCTGGTGTTCCGTTTCAGGCAGGTAGCTACGATGTCGAAATTTACAACAAAGGCTACCTCGCCGGCACAGGTTCTTTTGAGCTAAAATGAATAGTGGATAAATTTGAAGCAGCAGCTTCTAAAAAATAAACCGGCCACACCACAGGCCTTCGGGGCATATTCCTCGAAGGCCTGTGTTTCTTTACGGCAAAACCACCATCTTTCCGGTAGCCTTATAAACCTGACTGCCGCTATCAATAACCAGCCGGTAATAGGCCATTCCGGCGGATATGCCCGGCAGCCGCTCCCAATAAAACCGATGCGCTCCGGCAGGCTCCCACCCGTCCAATGGCGTGGCAATTCTTTGACCCAAAGCACTTAATATTTCCAGTTTCACATGGGCGGCCTGTCCCAGCTCCCACGAAAACGTGGTGCCTTCGGCAAATGGGTTCGGTTCATTTTGCCTTAAGACAAGCCCTCCTGGTTCCGGCCGTTCGGTGCCCGCCACGATACAACTCATACCAAATTCCCCGCAAAAAGTGCGCTCCGGCAACGTGCAATCCAACACGTACGGGTTGGGTTTGCCCGACTGATGTTGGGCAATTTTCCAGGTGCGGTTCCACTCCGTTTCGTCCACGGGGTCGAGGAAATGCCAGGCACAGAGCGTCTGCCGCTGCGCCTCGAAAAAAGCAGGGTCAGCCTGGTCCGCCTGCGCTTTGTACATCGTGTAGAAGTACATCATCGAGCGAGCCACATTGCCCTTGTGGTCTTCCCTCGGTTCAAACAGACTGCCCTTGCGCTCGCTGTATTGGTTAATATTGGTCGCAGGGATGGAAGATTGCGACTGGCCGAGGTAGTACCACTCTTCCGTTTCATTATCGGGAATTTCGGCAAAGGGCGAATTGCCACGATCAGCGTTGACATCGGCACGAGTGGGGTAAAGATGGTGCAGGTCGCCTTCGGCTGCGCCGGTAGCGCCGAGGCTCTGCGGGTAAGTGTGTTCGGTGTTGATGGCATCGGGGCCGCCGTTCATAAAGGCCGCCTGCGTGGGGTCGAGCGCCGGGTCGAGCCAGATAGTGAAGCCGGTATAGACGCAGGTGAGGCTGTCGCCGGGGTTGTCAATTTCACCAAAAAGCGTGTCGCGGGCCTGGGCCTGCGGCAACAATTGAGCAGGCTTATAACCGGCAACGAGGGCATCGAGCAAGTCTGGCCCCGAAAGTCCGGGAAATACATCTTGATGCTGCTGGGCTGATGCCTGAACGGCAATGCAGCCGAATAATAATAAGGTGGTAATTTTTGAAAACATCCTTTGCGGTTTAGTTCGCAAAGGTAATTTTTTTGGCAGTGAGTCATTGGTTGGTAGCGATACGATTGCTCCCGGCAATCGTATCGCTTGCACACATACTGCCTACTCAAAAGGGATGCTGAACTACGTTGCCCAAGTGCGGCCGACTTCTGAATATGGGATACACCCTTTGTAATCGCCGGGCACCGGGTCGTATTTCAACACTTCCGTGGCACCGGGTTCAGAGGTGAAGAATCCGAGGATGGTCAACTCTTTTATAGTGCGGAAGAAATGCGGCTCGTCCTCTTTATTGTTTTCAGCAAAAGCCTCCTTGTCGTATTTGGTGAGCAGCTCATCCTGCTGCTCCGGAGTCAGGGTAGTGAAAGACTTGCCGTGGGCAGATTGGGCGTCTGCCTCCACTGTTTTCAAACCCTCCCGGAAGGCGGTCTTTTCTTTTTCCTGGTAAAACTCCGCCATCATGGTATCAATGAAAGCGGGCACCCCGGCATCTACCGCGCCCGGCGTATCCGTGCGGGGGATGATGCGCCCGGCAATGGCCTCCAAAATCTGGCCTTCTTCCGTGGTGCAAAATTTTGGCGGCCAGCCGATGGTTGGGTCTGCCTTGCAACCGTCAAACACGCCCAGCATGGCGCTGGCCGAAATGGTGCCACCCATGAGGATGGCGGTTCTTTTTATGGCGTCTCTTCTGTTCATTTTTATTAAATGGTTTGATGGTTAAATGGTTAAATGGCTGGGTGTAAAACCATTCAGCCATTTAACCATTCAGCCATTTAAAGATTCCCTTTGTTCAATTCCTCTACAGCAAAATCTGCTGCCCTCGCCGTCATGGCCATGTAGGTCAGCGACGGGTTGACGCAGGCGGAAGAGGCCATGAAGGCGCCGTCGGTGAGGAACACATTGGGAGCTTCGTGCACCTGGTTCCATTTGTTCAGCACCGACGTTTTTGGATCGCGGCCCATGCGGGCGGTGCCCATTTCGTGGATTCCAAGGCCGGGGGCGTAGCCGCGGTCGAATGTTTTCACATCTTTCAGACCGGCGGCTTCGAGCATTTCGGCGGCGGCGGCCTGCATGTCGGGGCGCATGGCAAGCTCGTTTTCCTTTATTTCCACATCCATCGTAAGGGTGGGCATGCCGTACATGTCGAGTACCTTATTGTTGAGGGTGATGCGGTTGTCAGGATTCGGCAGCATTTCGCCAAAGGCGTTGATGCCCATGCGCCATTCGCCGGGTTGGCTTATCTCTTTCTTCATGCTGGCGCCAAAGCCCATTTCTGCCACGAGGCGTTGCCAGCCGGTGCGGCTGGCGCCGCCTTGGTAGCCATAGCCCCGGAGGAAGTCTTTCTGTTTTGTTTTTGCATCAATGTTTCGGAAGCGCGGGATATAAATTCCGTTGGCGCGGCGGCCAGAATAGTAGCGGTCGCCGAAGTCCTCCGACACGCCGGATGCGCCAGCCTGGAAGTGGTGGTCCATCACGTTGCGGCCAAGTTGGTCGCTGCCGTTGCCGAGGCCATTGGGGAAGCGGTCGCTGACGGAGTTCATCAGCAGCCAGGCAGAGTTCAGCGCCGAGGCATTCACGAAAATAATTTTTGCGTAAAACTCCATCTCCTGTTTGGTTTCGGCATCGAGGATTTTCACGCCGGTGACCTTGCCAGCCTTTGCATCGTAGATGAGGGAATGGGCGATGGAGTTTGGGCGCAGGGTCATATTGCCGGTACGTTCGGCGGCGATGAGGGTGGCGGCGTTGCTGCTGAAGTAGCTGCCGTAGGGGCAGCCACGCATGCAGAGGTTGCGAAACTGGCATTTGCCGCGCCCCAGTTTTTGCTGTGCCTCTGTGGGCTTGGTGATGTGGGCCGTGCGGCCCATGGTCACTTTCCGCTCCGCAAATTTGGCTTCGATTTTACCCTTGACGTCCTGCTCCACGCAGTTCATTTCCATGGGTGGCTGGAATTTGCCGTCGGGCAATTGGTGCAGGCCCTCGTTCTGGCCGCTGACGCCGATCCACTCCTCCACATAATCGTACCACGGGGCGATGTCTTTGTAGCGGATGGGCCAGTCCACGCCAATGCCCTCTTTGGCGTTGGCTTCGAAGTCGAGGTCGCTGTGGCGGTAGCTTTGGCGGCCCCACACGATGGAGCGACCGCCGACGTGGTAGCCCCGCATCCAGTCGAAGCGCTTCACCTCGGAGTAGGGGTGTTCGTCGTCTTTGACGAACCAGTGTTTCCAGCCCTGGCGGATGGTGTAGCCGGTGCGGTTTTGCTTTTGGTAGTGCTTTTCTATTTCATCGGGTGGCACCTGGTCGCCGTATTTCAAGTCCCAGGGGTTGAAGTTCATCGTCGGGTAATCAGTGACGTGTTTCACCATGCGACCCCGTTCGAGGACGAGGGTTTTCAGGCCCTTTTCACTCAGCTCTTTGGCGGCCCAGCCCCCGCTGATGCCGCTGCCTATGACGATGGCGTCGTAGGTGTTTTCTTGTTGCCATTTGCCGTTGATGTTGCTCATGCTTGATTGTTTTTAAAAAACTTGACGATGGAAAATCTTTAGCGCCGAAGGTAGGAAAGGTGCGGAATTTGGGGCAAGTTTTTTTGAAAGAATTTGGGAAGACATCTTGTGCTTGACAAAAGTACGGGCTTGCATGTTCCTTCCTTCTGTCCGTCAGCATCTTCGAAGAGAAACAGACAGAGAGACCCTACTTCATCCGTTTCACTTTTTAAACCCTATCCTCTCCCTGTTCCCCCAATCGGTTTCGCTTTCCCGTTCAGTCAAAAGCAGGTCGAGCGCCTCGTTCACGTCGGCAAATTGGTGGTCGTACTTTTCTTCTAACCCGGCAATTTTTTCAGCCAATTCACGGTAGGTGAGCGCGAAACGGCGAATCAGGACGAAGGCCCTCATAATGTGAATGTTTACCTGAATGGCCTTTGCGCTTTTTAGCACGCTGGAAAGCATGGCCACTCCCTGTTCCGTAAATGCAAAAGGCTTATACTGTGTGCCTCCCCTCTTTGAGGTCACAATTTGTGACCTCAAACTTTTAAATTCCTTCGAGGAAAGTTCAATCATAAAATCGGATGGGAAACGCTCCAGGTTTCTTTTAACTGCTTGTTTTAAAACCTTGGTGTCAGTTTCGTACAATTCCGCCAGGTCGAAATCGAGCATTACCTTTTGCCCCCGGATTTCGTGGATTTTCTGTTGAATGATTTGCAGTTCCATCACAGTAAGTTTTAAGTGGTAGCTCAGTCGCCCGAAAGCTACGGAGTAATCCTCAAAAAACAAGTTCACGAATTTCCCTTCCCAGGCTGCTTGCATTGACCGCCACTCCGTACTTTCCCCTCATCAATTTTTTACAAAAACGAAAAACAACAACTTTATGGCAACTCCCAACTGCACTTCCGCCGTTCCCGTTCCCGCAAGTTTACAACTTGTGAGCGTCACGCAAGCTGACCCCACTGGACGCTTTCAAGCCGCAGGCTTGAAAGAATCGGGAGTCTTGAAAAACAAATTGAATCCCACTCCCTTTCGCCTTATATTTGTTGAAAAATCCAAGAAAATGACTGCATTAGAAAAAGCGGAAGCCTTGTTGCCCGAAATGTCGAGGGGAGAAAAAGCCCAGTTGATGAAATGGGTTTTCAGCGACTTGGGCGAAGCTTTTGCAGGCATCGAAAAAACGCCGGGCGTTTGCGGCGGAAGCGCTTGCATTGTCCGCACCCGCATACCTGTATGGCTGTTGGTCGAAGCCAGGAATGCAGGCGCTTCGGAGGCTGCCTTGCTGAAATCCTACCCTTCTCTGCGTGCTGAAGACCTCATCAATGCCTGGGCATATTACCGCGCCAATAAAGCTGAAATTGACCGGGAAATCCGGGAAAACGAGGAAGTCTGACATGATGGCCCAACTGTACGGAAACGAAAACTTTGACCTGCAAGTGGTGGAACACCTGCACAACCTGGGCTATAATGTTCTGACTTCACAAGAAGCAGGCAAATCCAACCAGCGAATACCGGATGAAGAAGTGCTTGATTTTGCCATTTCTGAAAAACGGACCGTATTGACTTTCAACCGCAAAGATTTTTTCAGGCTCCATAAAATCAATTCCAACCATTTCGGCATTATTGCCTGCACTTACGACGCAGATTACAAGGCCCTTTCAAATCGAATCCACCAGGCTATTCTTGAAAAAAAGCCCCTTGACGGGAAGTTGGTTCGGATCTATCGTCCCAATGTTTGACATGCTCCGCTTCACACCTGCAAGAACAATGGCCCAGGCTGGCCTCTCCTTCCTTTTAGGCAAAACCCACGAATTTTCCTTCCCAGGCTTCTTGCATTGACCGCCACTCCGTACTTTTCCCCCATCAATTTTTACAAAAACGAAAACAAAACTTTATGGCAACTTCCAATCACACCTCCACCGGCGATGCCCCTGACATGAAACTCTTCTGGGGCTGTTTCATCGCCCTCATCGCTACCTCCTTCGGCTTCATCATCCGGGCGCTCATCATCGGCGATTGGGCTGCCGACTTCAACCTCACGGAAACCCAAAAAGGCGAGCTGCTCGGCGTCGGGCTGTGGCCCTTTGCCATCAGCATCGTGCTGTTCAGCCTCGTCATTGACCGCATCGGCTACCGCAACGCCATGATTTTTGGGCTGATTTGCCATGTGGCCAGCGCCGTCATCACCATTTTCGCCAAAAACTACTGGTGGCTCTACGCCGGTACCTTTATCGTCGCCCTCGGCAACGGTACCGTAGAGGCTTATATCAACCCAGTCGTGGCGACTATTTTTCGAAAAGACAAGACGAAATGGCTCAATATGCTGCACGCCGGCTGGCCCGGCGGCATGGTGTTGGGCGGCATCCTGATATTGCTGCTCGGTTCCAGCGTCAGTTGGCAAACAAAGGTCGGGTTGATTTTTATCCCCACCGTCGTGTATGCTTTCATGCTTTGGAAAAGGACCTTCCCGGTACAGGAGCGGGTGGCTGCCGGCATTTCTTACAAAGAGATGCTGAAAGAAGTAGGGATGCTCGGCGCGCTGATTATCTCCGCCATGGTGTTCATGGAAATTGGGCGGATTTTAGGGTTGGGGCAATTGGGTTCCTGGGTTTTGGCCATCGCCGCTACGGGTGCTTTTGGTTACTATACCCGCACGCTTGGCAAGCCCATTTTTATCATCATGTTGCTCATTATGATCCCTTTGGCCATCACTGAATTGGGCGTGGACAGTTGGATTTCCGACCTGATGGCCGGTGAAATGATGAACATGGGCATTGCCGGAGGCTGGGTGTTGGTCTATACCTCGGCCATTATGATGGTACTGCGGTTTTTTGCCGGGCCAATCATCCACAAGCTTTCACCGCTCGGCTTGCTCGCCACTTGCGCTGCCATTGCAGCAGCGGGTTTGTTTTTCCTGTCTTCAGCAACGGGCGCCGCTATTTTGCTGGCCGCAACGCTGTATGGCATGGGCAAGACCTTCTTCTGGCCGACGACTTTGGGCGTGGTAGCGGAACAATTTCCCAGAGGAGGGGCGCTCACGCTGAATGGCGTGGCTGCCGTGGGAATGTTGGCGGCGGGCATCATCGGCGGGCCATTCCTCGGCAACATCCAGGACAACCAGGTGGATAAGGAAATCACCGCCTACGACGTGTCGAACAATACCCAATTACACAGCACTTATGTCATCCAGGAGAAAACGGGAATCTTTGGAAACTACATGAGCCTCGACCACCAAAAGGTCGAAGCTGCCCCCGATGCCGATAAACAACCCATCCACCAGATCCAGGGTGGGGCGAAGAAAGGCGCACTGAAAACGGTGGCCATCTTCCCCATCCTGATGATGCTGTGTTACATTGGGCTGATTCTTTACTTCCGAAGCAGGGGTGGGTACAAGCCGGTGGATATTGGGTAAGCTCGACTTTAGCCAAAACGCACAATCTCTTTGTCAGTAGATTTAAAGGTTGTCATTTGGCGGGTTTAAGATTTTTGGGGACCAACCAATAAAGTGTGGTTGATGTCAAGCTCCCCC
>SCUG01000335.1 GCA_004297645.1 Saprospiraceae bacterium
AATAAGATGGCGCAGGGTCAAAGTTTTTTTCAAACGTTTGCCTTCCCGCACGATAATAATTCTGACCTTTTTCCCCTCTTTGCGGCTAAAAATGCGGTGCAAATCTGCCAATGAAAAAAGGGCGGAGGGGCGCAGGTTCACTCGCTTTAAGATATCGCCTTTTTGCAGGCCGGCATCCGCTGCCGGTGACTCTGCGATCACGTCGAGTACAACAAAGGAGTTGAGTTTGGTGCCTGCGGCAATTACAATGAGGCCGCTTTTGTCGTAATCAAATTTTTTTGAAAACCGGCGGCTGGGTTTCAGGTACATCTTCTCCGAGGTATAGTCCAATATGACGTTGAACCTGCTGAGGATTTTATTGCCGATGATGCCGTTGCGCCCAAAGAGCAGCGTGGTGTCCACTCCCTCGTTTACTTCCTGGAAGTTGGTGAGCACCTCGTTGAAATACTCCCCGCCGAATTCCAATTGATGCACCCGGCCGAGATACCCCTCTAAGTACCCCCCCAGCCCCATACCGATTTGCCCCTTTAGGGTATGAGCGGGCATAACAAGCGAGGGATCTGTGTCGGTGTACAACATCATGGAAAGCGTGGCGCCGGTATCCAGCAGCAATTTCACCTTGGCCATTGAGTCCCGGCGGATGGATACCCCGGCAACGAGGTAAGGTTTGTTGCGAAACACCTCGATGCCGGTCGTGTCATAGCCCTTCCCCGGCCCTTTGAAAGAGCTTTTTTTCATCAGGGTGATCACCTTCCGGTCGTAATTTATTTTTACGATAAGCCCTCTGAATACGTCGGCCCCCAGGATACCATGCACTTCCACGCCTGTAATTTCTTGAAACCTGAAATAATCGTCGTCAAGCACGAGCATGCTTTGGTCGGGAAGTACCATATTGCCGACACGCAGGTGGATGTTGCGCACCAGATAGGCTGTCAGTTCTGTTTTCATATCGGAGCCTAAGAGTTTAAACTCCCGCTCGTAGGGTATCCCGAACAGGTCGGTCACTTCTTTGCGGGCAAGTATGGTGTGTTCAGCCCCCGTATCGAAGATAAACTTCAAAGGAAAAACCTGGTTAAAAGTCACCTTGACTACAATCAGGTCATTTAGATACTCGAAAGGGATATCAATTTTCCGGACACTCTGGAGCGTCTGAAAATTGGACTGTGCCGGCAAGTGAGAGCAACACAAAAGCAGCAGCAGGATATGTAATGCCGGGTTTTTCATTGACAGAAATGTGGTGAGCGAAAGTAGCAAATCGCGGCATACAAACACCATCCCGGATAAAATGAAACTACAAAGCCCTTTCATGGTGCCGGGATTAATGCAACTTCAGGAGGAGCGTTTGCAATAGATTTGGCGTTTTGATTTTAAATGCTAATTTTGCTTCATCAGCCCACCAAATTATTCCAAAGCAATAATCGCATATTGCGGTTTAGACTTAGTAATTCATTTTCGTACTTTCTATATTGCCTCATTCTGGGCAATCCCTGAACGATTCCACTACGACGCTACAAATTTCTTTAAATTTCTGGTAAAACATGAGAACAGGCCCCGGCTAACCATTGGTGTTGCATGAATCATTTTATCTAACTAAACCTAATTAATGTATGAAATTTAAGTTCGACTTTCTCACTAAATGTCTGCTGCTGCTGTTGGTGGCAACAGGCATGAGCAGTCTGGCTTTGGCTCAGCGTACCATCCGTGGAACGGTGACCGATGCCGGAACAGGAGACCCCCTTATCGGTGCGAACATCCTTGCCGTAGGTACGAGCACAGGAACCATCACCGATATTGACGGGAGCTACTCCTTACAAGTGCCGGTTGGCATCACGGAAATCGAGGTGTCCTACACTGGCTACAACACTAACCGGGTATCACTTGGCGCTTCCAACGTCGTTGACGTTGCCCTCTCCGCCGGTTCCGTACTCGACGAAGTTGTTGTCGTCGGCTATGGCACAGCGAAGAAATCAGACCTGACAGGCTCCATGGTTTCTGTCGGCGAAGATGACTTCAACAAAGGCCTCGTTACCGCACCCGACCAATTGATTCAAGGTAAGGCCGCGGGCGTTCAGGTTTTGAACAACAGCGGTCAGCCGGGTGGTTCCACCACCGTCAGAATTCGGGGAAATGCCTCCATCCGTGGTGGCAACGACCCGCTCTTCGTGCTGGACGGGGTGCCGCTGAACGGCAGTTCTTCCAAGCCCGGTTTAAGCGCTGGTGACATTGGTTCTACCAACTCATCCAACCCGCTGAACTGGCTGAACCCGAACGACATCGAGTCCATGCAGATATTGAAAGACGCTTCCGCAACCGCCATATATGGCTCCCGCGGTGCCAATGGCGTCATCATCATTACTACCAAAAAAGGTAAAAGTGGCGAACCCAGCGTGAACGTAAACATGTCTGTGGGCGCCAGCAATGTGCTGAAAAAATACGACGTGCTCGATGCTGCCGGCTATAGAAAAGCCCTCAGTGCTTATGGCCTTACCAGTGGCGATTACGGTAAAAACGTGGATGCTTTCGATGAAATCACCCGCACCGGCATTACACAAAACCACAGCATTGGTATCGGTGGCGGCAGTACCAACGGCAACTACCGGGTTTCTTTATCTTACCTCAACCAGGAAGGTATTATCAAAAATAATGACCTGGAGAGAATGAGCGCCAATCTCAGCGGTAACTACAAGTTCCTCGAAAGCAAAAGACTTGGGTTAGATTACATCGTAATCGCTTCCCGCACCACCGAAAATGGCCCTGCCATTTCTACCAATGCCGGGTTTAGAGGCAGCTTAATTGGAAACGCGCTTCAATGGAACCCGACCAGCGCGTTGTACAATTCAAACGGCACCCCGGTGGTGACACCTGAGTTTGGAGAGTTCACCAACCCCGTGGCCCTGCTCGATGCCTACCACGACAATGTGAAAACCACTGACCTCTTCGCTTCTGTCTCTCCATCGTATGAGATTTTGGATGGCCTAACCTACAAATTCCTCTATAGCATCAATTCTGGGGTTGGGTCCAGAAATGCACGGATAGAATCCTGGATAAACATCCAAGGCGTGCAAGGCCAAGGGGTAGGTTATTTCAGCGAAAAGAGTGCTTACACACAAGTATTGCAACACACTTTAAATTACAGCAAAAGCCTGACTTCCGACATTTCGTTGAATGCAGTGGCCGGATACGAATACCAAAAAATTGACATCACAGGGAAAAACATATCGGCCAGCGGCTTCCAAATCGAGCGGTTCGATTACACAAACATCTTCCAGGCCTCCCCAAGAGGTGTCCGGGACATTAGCTCAAACGCTGGCCCCATTGAGGAGCTTCAATCCATCTTTGGAAGAGTCATGTTGAACCTTTCTGACAAATACTTGCTGACAGCAACCGTGAGACGCGATGGTTCCAGTAAATTCGGCGTCAACAACCAGTACGGAACTTTCCCCTCCGTCGCCGCTGCCTGGAACCTCCACAACGAGAGTTTCCTCGCCGGTGGAGCCTTCGACATGCTGAAACTCAGAGTTGGCTGGGGCCAAACGGGCAACCAGGATTTCGACTCCGGTGCTTCTCAGGAACGTTTCTTCCTGTATGAACAAGGTGCAGGTTTGAGCAACGTAGCCAACCCCGACCTGAAATGGGAAACCACCACTACCTACAACGTAGGTTTAGATTTCGCCGTGCTCGATTACAAATTGAGCGGCACACTCGAATATTTCAACAAGAGCAGTGAAGACCTCCTGTTCCAATTCCCGACTATCCAGCCGGCACCTGCCGCTTTCTATTGGATAAACCTGCCGGGCACAGTAGAAAATAAAGGTGTGGAGGTGACGCTGAATGCCGAGTTAGTCAACAACGACAACCTGAGATGGGACTTGGGCGTGAACGCCGCTTTCGTCTCCAATGAGTTGAAAAACTATACAGGACCTGTCCTCGACTACGCTACATTGTTCGGTCAAGGCATCTCCAATGCGCCATCACAACGTCTTCAAAACGGCCAGCCACTGAACGCTTTTTATCTGAAAGAATTCACAGGCATTGACGAAGCTGGGCAATCCACCTATGCCAACAACGGTGCACTCGCTTTTGTAGGCGACCCGAATCCCAGTGTCATCCTTGGTATTTCTTCAGGCGTGACTATGGGAGCTTTGAGCCTCGGCCTCAATTTCAACGGAGCAATGGGCCACGATATTTACAACAACACCAAGAACACCGTCATACCTATCGGTAACCTCGGTTCCCGCAACGTGGACGCATCCCTCATTGGTGGCACGCCGCAGGAGTCCATCTCCAACCCAGTGGCCGGATCGAGCCGCTACCTCGAAGATGGCAGCTACCTGAAATTGGCCAATGCTACTTTGGCATACAATCTCGGCAACCTGAACAATAGCATTCGCAACGCAAGGATCTATTTGTCAGGCACCAACTTGTTGGTCTTCACTGGTTACAGCGGGTTCGACCCCGAAGTGAACACAGTGAACTTCAGCTCCAACGGTTTGCCTTCTTCCGGTATCGAGTACATCCCGTACCCATCGGCAAGAACCATCACCCTCGGTCTGAATTTTTCCTTTTAATCATCTAAATTCTTGAAAATATGAAACTCAAAAGTCTAATAATGCTCGCCATCCTCTTCGGTGCTTTTGCCTGCACCGACCTGAAGGAGGAATTGCGGGGCGACCTGACCAAAGACCAGGCCCAGCAATTTGTTTCGCCGGATGCCCTGCTCAAAAATGCCTACAATGGTCTTCGGACGCCATTCATGGACCAATCCCGTTTCTGGGCTGCCCAGGAGCACACCACTGATGAATGCCTCGGCCCAACCCGCGGTCCCGACTGGGACGACAACGGTGTATGGCGCGTGCTTCACGACCATACCTGGAGTGCCGACCACAGCTTCCTCGGCGACACGTACAACGAATTGCTGCAAGTGGTCTTTACGACGACCAACCTACTCGACTTCAACCCCACGACGCAGCAAGCCGCCGAAGCCAGGTACCTCCGGGCATTCGTTATGTTTTGCCTGACGGACGGCTGGGACCAGGTGCCCTTCCGCCAACCGGGTGAAAACCTGCTCAACCCACCAAACGTGGTAAAAGGCAGCGCTGCCATGGATTTTGTCATCAGCGAACTGAACGAAATCATGGGCGACCTGCCGGATGGCCCGACGAACAGGGCCAATAAAAATGCCGCCAAGGTACTCCTCATGAAGGCTTACCTCAACAAAGGCGCATTTGCCGACAGGCAGGCTCCCAAGTTTGCAACAGGCGATATGCAGCAGGTGATAACTTTGGCAGACCAAATCATCAACAGTGGCAGTTATACCCTCGAAGACAGCTACTTCGACAACTTCGCTCCCAACAACGACCAGGTTTCTTCTGAGAATATCTGGACGGGTGAGAACCAAGGCGGTGTGAGCAGCGGCAACGTGCGCTCCCGCTGGTTCTGCGGCCTCCACTACAACCAAAATCCTTCCGGTTGGAACGGCTTCGCCACTTTGAGCGATTTCTACGACAGCTTCGAACAAAACGATGCACGGAGATACGACGAGTACCCCGGCAGCTTCGTAGGTGGCGTCAATGCAGGTTTCCTCGTTGGCCTGCAACACGATGGCAGCGGAAACGCCCTGCAAGACAGAAAGGGAAATCCTCTCGCTTTCACCCCTGAGGTGAAACTGAAAGAAACGGGCAACAACCTGGAAATCACCGGTATCCGCGTCATTAAGTATCCGATTGACTACAACGGCGGCGATAACGCCGACAACGATTACGTGTTCTTCCGCTATGCCGATGTGCTGCTGATGAAAGCAGAAGCTATGCTCAGAACCGGCGACGCCGGTGGGGCACTCGGCATCGTGAACCAAATCAGGTCTGCCAGAAATGCTTCGGCCATGGCTTCCCTGGATGAAGCAGCCCTGCTCGCCGAAAGAGGACGCGAACTCTATTGGGAGGGCTGGCGCCGTCAGGATCTTATCCGCTTCGGCAAGTTCCTCAACGCATGGCAGGAAAAACCTGCTTCTGGCCCAGAGCGTTTGCTGTTCCCGATTCCTGCCACCGCATTGGCTGTGAACCCGAACTTGGTACAGAATCCAGGCTATTAATATTCGCCAGGGTGTTTAAGACATCGCACGAAAGGCCACCCCGGAAAGGGTGGCCTTTCTCATTTTAGCCCAACCTCTTTGGCTATTTAGCCCGGCAATTTTACTGTACTTTTGCACGCCTTATTCAAAGGAAATCGAAATTCTATGAAACAAGACACTGCCGTCGTTCTGCTAATCCTTCTCGCCCTCGGATGCAATTCGGGCACGGATGAAAAGCCCCTTTTCGAATCCATCCCGCCAGAGGTATCGGGCCTCCATTTCGTCAACAAGGTTGAAAACACAAAGGATTTCAACATTTTCAACTACCGCAATTTTTACAACGGCGCAGGCGCTGCCATCGGCGACATCAACAACGATGGCCTGCCGGACATTTACCTCACCAGTAACCTTGGCCCCAACAAGCTCTTCCTCAATAAAGGCAATTTTCAGTTTGAAGACATCACCCAATCCGCCGGCGTGGCAGGTACCAAAAAATGGAGCACCGGTGTGGTCTTCGCCGACGTCAACGCAGACGGCTGGCTCGACATCTACGTTTGCAACGCTGGTTATGTAAAAGGCGAGAATCCAGAAAACGAACTTTTCATCAACAACTCCCCCACTCTCCGAGGGGGGGCAGGGGGGGTGTCTTTCACAGAAAAAGCTGCTGAATATGGCCTCGACGATAAAGGCTACACCACCCACGCCGCCTTTTTCGATTACGACCTCGACGGCGACCTCGACTGCTATATTCTCAACAACAGCTTCATGCCCGTCAATACGCTGAATTACAGCAACAGGCGGGAACTGTACGCCGAAGACTGGCCGGTGAAGGATTTTCTCAAAGGCGGCGGCGACAAGCTGCTGCGCAATGACGGCGGTCACTTTACGGATGCCTCCCGCGAGGCGGGCATCTACGGCAGCCTCATCGGCTTCGGCCTCGGCGTCACGGTGGGCGACATCAACGGCGACAACCTCCCCGACCTATACATCTCCAACGACTTCTTCGAACGGGACTACCTCTACATCAACCAGGGCAACGGCACTTTCGCCGAAGATATCGAAAACCGGATGGAGCATCTCAGCCACGCTTCCATGGGCTCCGATATGGCCGACATCAACAACGACGGCTTCCCGGAAATTTTCGCAACAGAGATGCTGCCACAGGACGAATACCGCCTCAAGACCACCACTGTTTTCGAA
>SCUG01000032.1 GCA_004297645.1 Saprospiraceae bacterium
CCCACCCGGTTGCGCTGAATGGCTTTCACTACTTTTATCACCGCGTCATCCTGGCCAATAATCATTTTCTTGATGTCATCCACCATGTGGACGAGTTTCTTGCTTTCGCTCTGTGCCACTCTCTTCACAGGAATGTTGGTCATCATGGAAACGACCTCTGCAATAGCTTCTTCGTCCACGGGGTAACGCTTTGTCTTGCTCTCCTCCTCCCACTGCATTTTGGCAAAATCAAGCTGGCGGAGGAGTTTGCTTTCTTCATCTCTCAAATCGGCGGCTCTTTCGTATTGCTGATTTTTGACGGCTTGATTCTTCTGCTCTTTTATTTGTTCAATTCTTGCTTCAAAATCTTCAATGTGCTTCGGCACGTGAATATTTTTGAGGTGTACCCTGGCACCTACCTCATCCAATACGTCTATGGCTTTGTCCGGCAGGAAGCGGTCGCTCATGTACCTGTCACTCAGTTTCACGCAGGCGATGATGGCTGCGTCAGAATATTCCACATTGTGAAACTCCTCGTATTTTCCTTTGATATTATTCAAGATGTGGATGGTTTCCCCGGCAGATGGCGGATCTACCAGTACGCGCTGGAATCGCCGGTCGAGTGCACCGTCCTTTTCAATGTACTGGCGGTATTCGCTGAGGGTAGAAGCGCCGATACATTGCAACTCGCCCCGGGCAAGGGCTGGTTTGAAAATGTTGGAGGCGTCGAGAGAACCTGTGGCACCACCTGCACCTACGATGGTGTGAATTTCGTCAATAAAAAGTATGACCTCTCTGGTTTTTTCCAGCTCATTCATGATGGCCTTCATCCGCTCCTCGAATTGGCCGCGATACTTAGTACCGGCCACTAAGGCGGCGAGGTCCAGCATGACGAGGCGCTTGTTGAAAAGCGTGCGTGGCACTTTTTTCTGGTAAATACGCAACGCCAGGCCTTCGACGATGGCGGTTTTCCCAACCCCCGGTTCGCCGATGAGGATAGGATTGTTTTTTTTGCGGCGGCTCAATATCTGCGATACTCGCTCTATTTCATTCTCCCTGCCGATGATTGGATCCAATTTGCCTTCCTCGGCAAGGTGGGTCACGTCTCTTCCAAAATTGTCCAGAACCGGCGTACGTGATTTTTGTTGTCCTTTGCGTTGCTGTTGAAAACGAGGTCCGTTTTCATCTTCGAAGGAATCATCATCGGAGGGGGCCTGGGAATAGGGTTCTACGCCTCTTCCAAAATCGAGTTCCTGCTTCACGTATTCCAGTTCGGCTTTGTAAATCTCGTAATCCACATCAAATTGGCTCAGTATCCTGGAGGCGGGATTTTCTTTGTGTTTGAGGATGGAGAGGATGAGGTGCTCCGGGGTTATTTCTGAGCTCTTCATGGATTTGGCTTCCAGCAATGTCACTTTCAGAACTTTTTCCGCCTGTTTGTTCAGGGGCAAATTGCCAACATGTATGGTGGAGGGAGATGAAGCCCGCCGGGGCACGCTATCTTCGATGAGTTGTTGCAACTCCAAAGCATCCACGTCAAGAGATTCGAGGACTTTCATTGCCAGGCTGTTTTGTTCCTGCATTACGCCGAGCAGTAGGTGTTCGGTTCCAATGAAATCCTGCCCCATTCTCATGGCCTCATCCCGGCTGATGGAGATTATCTTCTTTACTCTGGGCGAAAATTTTTTGTCGTTCATCATATTTTGTCACAAAGGCTGTTTACAATGGGATTCAAAGCAATTTTAAGAGGAATTGAATGAGATCACAAAAAGAATAAGGCAAAAGTTTGGGCACCAATCTCATTTATTAAATTTATTAACCGGGACAAAACGGCTAAAGAGCTTAAAAAACATGCCACTATCATGTTACCATTCTGCCTGTTGCTCACACAACCCGTTTTGGAATGGGTATCTCAATTATATTTCGGCGGCCAAATTACAGCATAAAAATAGATTACTCAACTCTTTGTTCCCTCGTCAGTGTACCGAGGGCGGCAGGTAGGAAAGTAATTTTGGGTACAAGGTTTTTTGGAGAATGTGTTAACTTAGCGCCCACTTACCTGGTAAGGAGTTTTTCCTTCACGGTTTATAGTTAGCCACCTTATATCAGGCGGCATAAAAAGACAAATAATTGCTCGCATGAAGTATTCCATAAGTAAGCAAGAAAGGTACGCTGTCATAAATTTAAAGGAAGAAAATCTCAACTCTGTGGTGGCACCCAGCCTGAAATCGGAGCTGGTCATCCTTTCCAATGAAGGAGTGCCAAACCTCATCCTCGACCTGTCGGATGTTAACTATGTGGACTCCTCCGGTCTGAGTGCCATTCTCACTGCTAACCGTCTGTGGAAGTCCATCGGCTCTTTTGTGCTAACCGGCATCATGCATGATCCTGTCCGCAAACTCATCGAAATTTCACGCCTTGATACCGTCCTGACTATTTTGCCTACCGTGCAGGAATCCGTGGATTATATTTTTATGGAAGACATCGAACGCAGCCTAAAGGCGGATGCAAAATGAAGTTCGCCCTCACCATTTTGGGCGTTAACTCTGCCACCCCGGCGCACGAACGATTTCCCACCGCCCAAGTGCTACAGGTGCAGCATCAGTATTTTCTGATTGATTGCGGCGAAGGGGCACAAAGCAGGATGAGCCAGTTTGGCATACCACGGCAAAAAATCCAGCACATATTTATCAGCCACCTTCATGGTGACCACATATTCGGTCTGCCGGGGTTGCTATTTTCTTTTGGACTGAACGACCGCAAAAGCGCAGTGCATATCTACAGCCCCGACGGCTTGGAGGAAATGATAACGGCACTGCTCCGGCCAATGGAGGCCATCTTACCATACCCACTCTATTTTCATGTTTTGCCTGCCGGCAAAAGCAGCCTCGCATTTGAAAATGAGCTACTCACAGTGACCACCATCCCCCTTCAACACCGCATTCCCACCGTGGGATTTTTGTTCAGGGAAAAAGAACGCCCGAAAAACATAAGACCTGAAAAAATTGCGGAATACAGCCTGAGCATCCCGCAAATTCTGGCAGCAAAAAATGGCGAAGACATCCTGCCCGGCGATGGCCGCATAGTGCCGAATAGTGAATTGACCATTCCGGCTCCGCCGCCCCGGTCTTTCGCCTACATCTCCGACACTATCTATGACGAAAGCATCGTGCCCCTTATAAAAGAAGTGGACTTACTGTATCATGAAGCTACCTTTTGCCAGGATTTGGCGGAATACGCCACAGCAACCAAACACTCCACAGCCCGGCAGGCTGCCACCATCGCCAAAATGGCGGGTGCCGGCCAGCTCGTCATCGGTCATTATTCATCAAGGTACCAAAGCGTGGAGCCTTTGCTAAATGAAGCACTCACCATTTTTAGTAAAACAGTGCCTGGCGTGGAGGGGCGGGAATACGAAGTGCCTTATGTCAGTTAAACATTCAATACTTGCTCCTTGACAGTTGAAGAACTAAAGCAAAATCCTGCCTATCATCTGCTACTCGTCCTGCGGCATGACGAAATCCTTCCTTTCGTGCAGGAGCACCTCATGGGTAGCACGGGGGCAATGAAATCCTTTTGGGGCGCTCACCTTTTGCTGCTGGCGGGCATGACCGCGGCTGCTTTGGGAGACGTGAACTCCGGGGCGATGGGATGGGGCACGATTTTCCGGCAGCTTGCCATTGGTTCTATTTTGACCTTGCCAGCGCTCGTCGTATTGCATGAAGCCATCCACGGGCTGGCGTACAAATTGGCGGGTGCACCAAAGGTGAGCTACGGGGCCAATTGGCGGATGCTCTACTTTTTTGCCGTTGCCGGCGATTATGTGGTGAGCCGCCGCAAGTTCTTTTTCATTGGCCTTGCACCCTTCGTGACCGTCACATCTGTGACAATTGTGGCACTGTTTTTCACTTCATCTCAACTTAACTGGGTCTTATGGGGTGTACTGTTGATGCATACCGGCGCCTGTGCGGGAGATTTCGCCCTGCTGGGCTTTTACGAAAAGCATAGGCGCTACGCTGAATTGTTCACTTTCGATGACGTAGTAAACAAGACCTCCTATTTTTACGCCAGGGAAACAGACGATAGAAGTGCAGAGGGCGTTTGATACGCATGGTCAGATTTATGCTGCATTAGTACGGAAAGAATCTGGCGTAATTTGACAAAGAAAGCCAGAGGATGTAAATTACGGAGCATTACCGAGACCGATAATTCCCTTCCCGAAACTAACACGCTTGTGAAGAACATCATTAAACATATTCTTTTGAGAGAGCTTCCCTTGCTTCTTGCATTGGTTTTCCTGGTGCCGTCCTGCCAGAATAAGTTGGGAGTTCAGCCCACGGATATCACTTTTGCAGGGGCCGATACCGCCCAGGTAGATTCGCTTTTGACGGTTCTTACTTTGGAAGAAAAAATCGGGCAACTAATAGTCTGGGAGCCTGAAAAAGTGGATGAAACCACCGCCTCTGCCATCTATCATCAGGTGGAAAAAGGCCACGTAGGAGGAGTTATATTGCCTCAAATGCAGGTATCCGGTTTTATGACCCTTACCGACAGCAGCCAGCAACTGGCCGCTTTGCCGCTATGGCTCGGCACCCGCCAAAAAGTTGCTCTTCACAACCAATTTACCAACGTGCCGCAGCTCCCCCTGCCCGCCACCATGGCCGCCATCGACTCTTCTTCACTGCACCGGCAATTGGAAAAGTTATTCCAACAAGAATGCAGCTTGGCAGGCATTAATCTCGCATTCAGCCCTACCTTGAAAATGGACGATACCTCTTCCGTTGCCTTCGATTACCAATCCTTCGAAGGCGATGAACAGGCCCTGCTTGAACGGGCACACTGGACTTTCCAAAATCTTCATGCGCACCGGATTCTTACCGTG
>SCUG01000336.1 GCA_004297645.1 Saprospiraceae bacterium
GCGATATGGACGCTTCGGCTGAAATGGCCTGAGTGCGTAACAAATGCAGCAGGTTTGGTACAATCTGTTTTTGTAACCGTTCATTGCCCTGAGCCGCCTCCTCCGGCGGTTGCGAGGTGTTCCTGGTTTTTTCGGAAGGCTTCCCATTCTTCAGTGACCCACGAGACGGCTTCGACAAACAATCGGGGTGGCGCCCAATCGGGCAGCGCCTGAACCGATTGAAGGACAAGCTCTTTCAAATCGTATCCAGGATTCTTTTGCAAACATTTGCGGGCATGCTTTTTCAGGTCGTCTTTGAGGAGTTGAGGATATTTGGGCGGATAAACTTCCCGGCTTTTGAGCTTGGTAAAAAATTCCTGAACCTCTTTTGATTGAAGAATGCTACTTGCAGAGGATGGATTTTTCGAGTTATTTTTTTTGCCAGCAAAGGCTTGGGCTGAATTTTTCATGCTGATTTAATTTTGATTTAAAACTACCTTTTTCTCAGCGAAACTTCAAACATCTCATAAAACTTGCCTCGTTGAATCAATTCCCTTCGCTTGTTAATGAAGCCTTTCACAATTAATTTGGTTTTCACTTCATCGAGCTTTCGTATCCCCTCATACATTAATGGTAATTCTCCCAAAATGCCCGGTTCCTTCGAGCGGCAGGGTTTTGAACCCTGCATTTCCGGTTCAGAATCGCAGGGTTCAAAACCCTGCCGCTCGAAGAGACCAAGCATTTTTGGAGAGCTACCAATAATTTATGAGGGGATACAAAAACTCTTTGTCAGGCGTAGATTCGAGTGGGTAATGTTCTCCTTTCATTTTGTCAATTTTGGCCTTACTCCGTTTCTTCGTTTTTCCTTCGAAAGCCAACCGGCCAGCGAGGTTCATTTTCCTTTGAGGTCGCCAATTGCGACCTCAAAGTTTCCTGCTCCTCTTTGGTCAGTTGGAACATAAAATCCATTGGGAACCTGCTTTTGTTCCTGCGAACAGATTCGTTGAGCCGCTTTGTTTCAACACATAGATGAGAGCCAAATCCTCGTCCAGCATCACCCGCTGCCCCCTGACCAGAAAAATGGCAGATGTCAGGTCATCGCCTTGCATCGGTAGTTTTTCCATATAGTGCTGTTTAAAAAAAATCCCATCCAGCGGCCACGCAACTCCCCCTACCTGCCATTACCAAACAGCCGGACTGCCGGACTGCCAGACTGTCGGACTATCAGGATTGCCACGCGAACCGCCATCTGGCGAAGGCCTCCATCGCCTCGTATTCCGCCAGGCCCAATTTGCGGTAAAGCTCTGCGGTGGCTTTGTTGCGCTCTTTGGCACGTTGCCAAAACTCCCGCTCGTCTTCGCCCGGAAAGGGCGGGTGGTCTTTTTGCGATTGGTGCATAAAAATAGCTTTTTGCTTGCGCATCACCTGGTCGGGGCTCATCGGCACGGCCATGTCTATCTCGTGCATCTGGAATTCGTGCCAGGCTCCACGGTACAGCCAAAGCCAGCAATCCTTCATCCAGGGCCGGTCTTTCAGGCGCTCGAAAGTATTAAAAACAGCTTCGAGGCAAACGCGGTGGGTACCGTGCGGATCGGCAAGGTCGCCTGCGGCATACACCTGGTGGGGCTTCACTTTTTCCATCAAATCAGCCACTACCTGAATGTCGGCATCGGCAAGGTCGCCTTTGTGCGCCCTGCCCGTTTCGTAAAAAGGCATATCGAGAAAGTGAATTTTAGTGTCATCAAGGCCGCTGTAACGGGCGCCGGCCCTGGCCTCGCCCCGGCGGATAAGGGCTTTAATAGACAAGACTTCGGGAATATCGGGTTCGCTCTGTTTTTTGTTTTTCAAAAACCTGAGCACCTTTTTGTATTTCTTTTCCAGTTCTGAGTCGTCCAGTCCCTGGGCAAGTGCAAACTCCTGTAGGAACTCGGCAAAACGGCGCACATCATGGTCGTGCACGGCGATGTTGCCGCTGGTCTGATAAGCCACGTGCACCTCGTGCCCCTGGTCCACCAATCTCATGAAAGTGCCGCCCATGGAGATGACGTCGTCATCGGGATGGGGGGAGAAAATGATACAGCGTTTTTTGGCAGGGTCAGCCCGCTCAGGGCGGGTGGAGTCGTCAGCGTGTGCTTTTCCGCCGGGCCAACCAGTGATGGTGTGTTGCAGCCGGTTGAAGATTTTGATGTTTAGGTCGTAGGCGCCATTTTCCTCCATCATCAGCTCACTCAGGCCATGTTCGCTGTAGTCCTCGTTGGTGAGCTTGAGGATGGGTTTGCCGGTGCGTTGGGCCACCCAGACCACAGCCTGGCAGGCCAGTTCCTCCGACCAATTGCACATACCGCAAAGCCAGGGTGCCGTCATCCGGGTCAGACTTTCTGCCGCGGCTTTGTCGAGTATCACCCGTACATTCGGGTGTTTTTGCAAAAAAGACGAAGGCACGGTGGGTATGACCGGCCCTTCCACTGCGTCTCT
>SCUG01000337.1 GCA_004297645.1 Saprospiraceae bacterium
TGCTGGCTTCGCCAGTGTTAGGGAGGTCAGCCACGAATTTTCACGAACCCTTGATATACCACTATTCGATTCGTGAAAATTCGTGAAAATTCGTGGCTGGCCCCACATGAGGTTTTGGGGCGAAGCCCCCAAAACCCTATTTGCACAAAGCCTTTTGGGTTCTGGCTTTGCCAGCTTAGGAAAGGGCAAGAAAAAATGTAATTGGACTGGCCAGGTAGTTTTGGCAACTTGCCAGTGAAATCCAAACGAATATTGCCATTCCCGCCTAACGAGGCATCGTTTTATAATCCCTGAGCAAGACACAAAAGCCAATTTTTTACTTCACATAACCCCAATTTTTATGATTACCTGCATTATTATTGACGAACCCCGTACAACCGCTGCTTTGAAAGAATCCCTTGCCGCCTGTTGTACAAATACTGTAGAAGTGATTTACTCCTGCATCTTACCGGAGGAAGCACTCTCAATGATAGCGGCCAAGACTCCAGACCTTTTATTCCTGAATATCGAAGCTGGAGGATTGGGAGCTTTTGGCCTGCTGGAGAAAATCGCAAATTTTGGCATGGAGGTAATTTTTACTTCATCAGAACCCTCCTTAGCTATGCGTGCTTTCCAGTATCCACCGGTTGATTTCCTGCTCAAGCCTGTGAATCCTCTGTACCTGCGCCGGGCCGTGGAGCGCTGCCAGAAAAGACTCAAAGAAAAAAGACATCTCCAATACTTAGAAGAAGAAATCGGCCAACGACAGATTGACAATGAGGGCCCGAGCAAAATAATCCTTCACACCGAAGAGGGGCTGATTTTTCTCAAAACGCAGGACATCCTGCGCATCGAAGCCCAGCGGGGTTATTCCTTGTTTTATTTGAATAACGGCCGCCACATCATTATCTCAAAATCTTTGAAAACATGGGAGAAGATGTTACAGGCGGAATGTTTCTACCGGGTACACGACTCCCACTTGGTGAATCTCCGGTGCGTGGAGCGTTTTCTGCGAAAAGAAGGAGGCCTCTTGCTGATGTCGAATGAGGACGAAGTGCCTGTTTCCCGGCGGCGCAAGGACGAGTTGCTCAGCAAACTCATTAACTTTATGGGCGACACAGTGGATATGGCTCAAAACGTGGCCGCTGCATAGAATTTTTCCTCCCCAAAAATCATTTGAAACTGCAATGGCCCTGTCCGGGTGCCATTGCAAAGACCCCGGACGGGTTCTCCATCCGGGGCCAGTTTTTTAACCAACGCATTGAGGTCATTCTTTTTAAAAAATTAATTCTATGCTTCAGCACTTATTTCGGATTCTCATTTCTTTTGTATTGCACCTTACCACCGCCATTTGTAACATCCATAATAACCAGAAACTTTTGGTCTATACGAGTGACTACCTTGCATTTCTCGCCGGAGGCCGGGGTTTCAATCAGGCACCAACCGATGGGTTTTTCTCCCTTCACCAGGCAATGGCTGCTTTCACAACTGGGGTCAATAGAAAAGTCAGCCTCTTCCACGAGTTGGCCATTGGTCATGAATTTGACTTTGTTTCCCGTGAATTGGATGGATTGGCCAGGGTCGCCCTCATTGATCCATTTACCTTGAAGCAGGCCAGTAAAAGCCTTTGCCTGCATCTCGTTATTCATAGGTAGGGCCTGTGAACCAGGGGCTGCATTTTTATCAAGCGGTATCGCATCGGTTTTCATTCCTCCATCCGAAGAGCGAGAGTCTTGCACTTGATCAGTCTGGTCGTTGGTTTCTGATAATCCGTTTTGGTCAGCATCGCCGCCACAGGAAAGCAGAAGTGAGAAAGCTGCCATCAGGGGCAAAATCGGGAGCAATTCGAATTTTTTCATGTCTGGGAATTTTTGTTTGAAAATTGATGTGCGAAAGTAGCGCGCTTTCTTTTTTGAAGAAAATCTTTTTGAAGGAATCCCTACAAGCTCTTGAATAGGCGGGTTCAAATACTTCCAAGTTCTCGCACAACTCCGGCCGCACAACCCCGGCAAGGGTTCTCAACCCTGCCGGGGTTAGAGCGTTATGCAGCCCACCACTTTCACATCTCCATCAACACAGCGTCTTCCAGAATAAAAACCAAGCTATTCATGTCTGAGTCGTTGAGCCGGAGGTGGCCCGTGAAGACGTAGGGTTTGTCAATTTTGAAATCTCGGAGCGGCGTTTTTAGGCGTATTTCGGCCACACTTTCCAGCCCGGCCTTACCGCAAAAAAAGCACATGTTGTAGGTGTATTTTGAAACCAAAACTCCTTGGTACCCGGCCTGGGCAGTGGGGATAATATATCCGGTGAGCATGATTTTCCGGCCCTCCCATGCCCTGATTTTTTCATCGAAGACTGGCCACCGGATGGGTATTCCGAACTCGTCGATGAATTTCTTTTTAAAAGTGACCTTTTCAAAAATGGGCCAGCCATTGGGAGCTTGGGCCTGCAAAGCTGCCGGCTCACAAAAACAGGCGGCTATAAGTATTAGGACGGGGAATATTTTCAATTTCTTTTTATTGCAAAACTACGATTCAGGTGCCTTCGCTTCCTACGTTTTCCAGTTGCTGTGCCGGAAAAAAACCGCAAATGGCGGGAAGGCACTTGCGCCTTCGGCGCAATATTTAAAATTTGGGCTCATGTCGGGTTAAAGTGAAATCTCTTGAATTTCAAGATTAACCAAATATTTTTTGCCCCTCATCGCCGCCTTTCCCGATAGCTATCGGGAGATCTTCGGGGGAGAGGGACTTGGGGGCGTTCGCCCCCAAGCCCCCTCAGCTTTCACGCTAAACCGACATGAGCCAAAATTTGAACGCAAGGACGCAAGGACGCAAGGACGCAAAGTTGTATTTAGTTCCTTGCGTCCTTGCGTCCTTGCGTCCTTGCGTTTAATTATCTCAGCGTTCAATTATTTCGTCCCGTTTTTCTCAAGTGACTTTTGCTGGAGCCTCTGCGTGCCGCAACTTGTCTGACTTGACTTGGCTGACTACTAACCTGGCGAAGCCAACATCAGCGGTACAACGGGTGGCAGGGGAAAATTTCCGGCAATTTGTTGGTCTTAAATTGCGCATAAGCGCCTAATTGACGGGACATGAATTTTGTCCCGTCAATTAGGCGCTAAGGCAGCCTCAAAAAATAAAATTCACGCGCAACGACACATTGCGTCCAGGCTGGTGGGCAAAGTAGCGCAGGCGGTTCAGATAGTCCCGGTAGGCGGTGTTAAAAATATTTTCTACACCCAGCCCCACGTGTAATGGCTGGCCGCCAGGATGCAGTGTGGCACCCGCCTCAGCACCAAACAGCGTGTACCCATTTGGAGCAGGTGCGAAATCCTGGTTGGCGGGCACGCGGCGTTGTTTCAATACATTTTCCATCGTAAGGCGGACGAGGGGCGCTTCTTCCTGCCGCCCTTTTTTACCAAAAAAATACGTCAGGCTGTGGCGTAGGCTGTTGGCGGGCATGAACACCAGCGGCTCCGCGGCTGTTCGGTTGGTGGCCCTCAGCCACGAAAATTCTGAACCGAGTGCCACGGACGGCGCAGGCTGCCAGCTAGCGTTCCAATCCAGTCCGGTAAAAGTGGCATTGGCTTGTTCGTATTGAAACGCTGGAAAGGCGCCCTGTTCGTTGACCACCGGCTCAGGCAGAGGGGCGAGGTAAATGAAGTTGTCCACAAAATTATGATAGATGGAAAGCCCGGCACTGAGCCCGTCTTTGTTTTCAAAATCGAAGGTCAGGCTGGTGCTGTATTCCCGTTCAGGTACCAGATTTTCTCTACCGATTTCATACGACGCAGTGCCCTCGTGTACGCCGTCACTGTATAGCTCGTTCACGCTTGGCGATCGCCACGCGGTGCCGCTTGAGAGCTTGATGTCGAGGTGCCGGGCCGTTTTGTAGAGCAGCCCTATGGTGCCAGAGAGGTTGTTGTAGTGCAGCGTTTTATCTATGATTTCAGCCTCCCTGCGCACTACGTAAATGCGGCGGGTATCGTACCGGATGCCAGATTCCAGCTCCAATGGTGCAGGGTAGTTGCGCCAGCGTTCCAGCCAGAAAACGCCAAAGGTGCGGCTGTTGTAATCGGGGATGAGGCCCCCGGCCGGTGTAGTGCTGGCCTGTTGCATGAATTGGGCACCCAATGCCCCTTGCACGTGCTTCCAAGGCTTGTGTTCCCAAGTGGCGTCAGCCGTGTGGCTGGTGAGGTCGAAGCGTGCTCCCGGCGCCTGAAAGTCAATGTCTCCCTGCTCTTCCTCAAACTCCTGCCGCCGGTCGTATTGCCGGGCGTATTGAAGTGAAAGATGGCCAGCTTGCCCTGTTTTTACAGTGGTTTCCGATTTCAGCAACCGGTGGTTCACCTGCTGCAATGGCCCGCCGAGCACATAGGTGAACGACCCCTCATCTGCCGGCTGCCCCTGCTTGATGGCGGCGAGCAAGTCTTCTAAATTGCCAATGGGGGCGCCCTCGAACAGGGCGGTTTTAGTAAAATAATCACTGTAAAACAGGTTGGTTTCGAAGCGTTCTTTTTTCAGACCTGCTGCCGCAGAAAAATCGCGATCCTCACTCCCGGTATTTTCCAAGAAATAACCGGGGGTGCGAAGGTTGCCGCTGCGTTTGAGGGTGCCTTGTAGCCGGGCGCTCAACGGCAGCTTCCCTTTCAGCTTGCCGTCGAGGCTGGCCGAAGCCATGCCCATCCTGCCATTGCTGAATCCTGCAAGGCTCACCTCGCCGCCCATACCGGCCTCAGAGCGCAGTGGCTTTGGCTCCACGAGGATGACCCCGCCGAGGGCATCGGCTCCGTAGCGTACGCTGTTGGCGCCCATGACGACGGTGATTTTTCCAGCGACATTGGGGTCTATTTCCTCCCCGTGGTCCAGTCCCCACTGCTGTCCCTCCTGCCTGACGCCATTGTTTAGAAGTAGCACGCGGTTGCTGTGCATGCCGTGAATGACAGGCTTCACAGCGTTGCCCCCCGTGCTGACGACGTTGAGGCCCGGCAGGTTTTCGAGGGCTTCGCCGAGGGTTTTGCCTCTGGCGGCGGCGAGGTTCCTGCCGGACAGTTCCTGTTGCGATTGCAGGTCGTTCGGAAGAATGGAGGTCTCTTTCACCAGCACTTCTTTAAGTTCGATGACTTCGTGCATCAGCTCGAAGCTGACCTCGCTGTCGCCGTTGATGGTGACTTTTTTGGCGATGTGCAGGCAACCAATGTGCGTGGCGGATACGGTGTAGGTACCGTTGCAAAGGTTATGGATGTGAAATTTGCCCTCGTCGTCGGTGACGTCGCCAACGCTGAGTTCTTCGATGAAAATTTCGGCGTAGGCAACAGGCTCTTTTGTTTCGCCATCAGTCACGGTGCCGCACAGTGAGCCGGTGCATTCCTGCGCCCTGCCTAACAGGGGCACCAATAGGGAAAGGGTATAAAACGATAGCTTTAAGAACTTCATCTTTCGCATTTTATCAGGAACGGTTCAACGTCCGCTCCATGCCCGGAATTGGCAGGGACAGACGCCGGGCGCCGTTCCAGTCTTTTAAAAAAAAAATGATGGGAAAAGTCAGGCTATCGAATCGGGAGGGCCGCGCTTGCGGGCGTGCGAGATTACCGGTTTAAAAGCCGGGTTTTTATAAAAAAAAGGCAACCGTAGAATGGCAGCCGGGAAGTCTGGTGGCACTGAAACTTGCGAAATAGGTTCTGCCGGAGCGATGTGGAACAGGCAAATCTTGCAATTGACTGGTGCGTACTTTTCGCTGTGTATGTGTTGCTGGCCGTTGAATGAAAGGCAGTGCTCCGAGACCTGATGATGGTCAATCAGCAGGTGGACTTGTTGCACCAAAGTGACCTGCAACACGAGTGTGGCAAGAAAAATGGCGGTACAGATTCGATATCTATTTTGCTGCTTCAAGCCTCTTTGAACATTGGGTTTTTAAAGACCGGTGCTGCTGGAATGTTTGAAGTGCCAGATTTTAACAAAAGTAAACAATGCCACCGGCTATTTAGATGTTATCGCTGCCAGCTTATGGTTAAATTTGTAAAAATTACTGCCATGAAAAATTTCCTCGTCATTTTCGCCACCCTGTTTTTGGTGGCTTGCCAGCCTTCGCTGGAACAACGAATTAGCGACTTCCACCAGGCCACGCAGAAACTTGCTGAAGAGGCTGCCATGCTGCTCGGCGACCTCGTGCAGCAGCGCAACAGCATCAACATTCAGGGGCGGGCGCTGACGCCCGAAGAAATTGCTTTTACCGCCAGGGCCGATGACCTCGAAGCCCGGTTCGGGCATTGGGAAGAAACGCTGGAAGCGGCCGCAAACTCCCTCTCCGGCCAAAGCCGGCTCGAAAAAGAGGAAGCCTTGCGCGATGAAATTACGGCCCTGCTCGCGGAAGCCCGGCAACTCGTCGCAGCGCCGCCGGGGAAATAGGCTAATACCGATAAGGTTTGTTGCGCAAAAACTTATGTTATGAGAAATATTTTCAAAAAACTCTTTGCCATCACGTTCGGCGTCGTGTTGGCTCTCGTGCTGCTCGAAATTGCCTGCCAGGTTTTTTTCGCTTTTGCGGTTAAGCCGAAACTGAAGGCCCTGCAAAACGACCCTTTTCATTATTACCAACCCTCCGCCGACCCGGTGCTGATGTACGAATTGAAGCCCGGTTACCGCATCTTGAAGGATGGCCGCCGCATCGCCATTGATAGCCGTGGGCTTCGCGACGATGGGGACCACGCCGGTGCCCCTCACAAAGTGGCCCTGCTGGGCGACTCCGTCCCATTCGGCACTGCGCTGTCGCAGGAGGATACGCCATCCGCTGCACTGCAAGCACTGACCGGCGACAGTGTGAAGGTGCTGAACTTCGGAACGCCGGGGTACGGTTTGGAGGAAATCCGCCGGTATTTTGAGGTGAAATGCCCGGCGTACAAGCCCGATGATGTTTTCTACCTGTTGAACATCAATGATTTTTCGAGGCGCAACACCATTTACGAAGGAGGCGACAACGGGCTGTACCGCATCTATCACCCGCCGTTTTTGAAGATGCCCTTTTTTATTCGGAAGGCAATTTACCGCTTTGAGAAAGGAGGGGAGATGTCGTCGGTGCGCTGGTACCAGTGGCTTTACCAGGGGAACAAGGCAGATGCAGGCATGATAAAAGACATGGCGGCTACCGCTGCTGCTAATGGGTGCAGGTTCACGGTCGTGCTGTTTCCACCGGCGGTAGCGTACCAAAACGGCGGGTTTGCCCTGCAATCTGTGTTTGATAAAATAGAGCGGTACCTCGATGAGAACGGCATTTCCTGGTTGGCTCCGGTGGCTGATTTTAGCCAAAACATCTCCAGCCTGCAAGACAATACCGACCACTTTACCCCGGCGGGCAGCCGCAAAATGGCGGAGGTGATTTACGAAAATCTTCAGCAACAATAAAATTCAGTTATCTGCTTCAGTACTGCTCAGCCGCAGGCAATCTTGCCGACGCGGCGGTCATGCCTTCCCCCCTCAAATTTGCTATCCAGAAAGGCCTGCACCATTGCCAGGGCCATGCGTTTGCTGACGAAGCGAGCGGGGATGGCGAGCATGTTGGCGTCGTTGTGTTGGCGGGCGAGGGCGGCGAGTTCAACTTTCCAGCAAAGAGCGGCACGGATGCCCTGGTGTTTGTTGGCGGTCATGGCGACGCCATTGCCGCTGCCACAAAGGACGATTCCCAAAGCGGCCCCGCCTTTCTCCACCATGGTGGCGGCAGGGTGCACGAAATCGGGGTAGTCCACAGAGTCAAGAGAACCGGTGCCGAAGTCATGCACTTCGATGCCCCGTTTTTTCAGCAAACGAATGATGCTGTTTTTGTAAGGAAAACCTGCGTGGTCGCAGCCTATGGCTATTGTCATGAGTGTTTCGGTATTACTGTGTCACGTCCGCGTTCCAAATTTCCCAGGCTTTTTCTGCTTGCAGGCTGAACATTTCCAGGCCGTTGCGGATGCGGGCACCCTGGGTTTCGCCGCGGGCCAAAAATAGGGTTTTCTGCGGATTGTACACGAGGTCGAACAGGAGATGATTTTCGCCAAGTTGGTCATAGGGCAGGGGAGGGCATTCTTCGGTTTTTGGGAATGTGCCTATTGGCGTGGTGTTGATGATGAGCCGGCTTTTGGCGATGCAGGCCGGGGTAAGGTCTTCGTATGTCAGCACTCCCGGCGCGGGCCGGCGGGAAACGAGCCGGTACGGGAGGTTCAGTTTTTTTAAAACATAAGCCACCGCACGGGCGGCACCGCCGGTGCCGAGAATGAGCGACTGGGCAGGGCGCACACCTTTTAAAAAGTGGAGTAGTGATAGCTCGAATCCGAAGATGTCAGTGTTGTAGCCCGTCAGTTTACCGCCGTATATGCGGATGCAGTTGATGGCGCCCACAGTGCTGGCTTCGGGTTCCAATTCCTGCAAAAATGGGATGACGTTCTGTTTGTGCGGGATGGTGACGTTCAGCCCGCACAGGTCAGGATGTTCGGCCAAGAGTTGCGGCAACGCCGCAATATCAGGCAGTGGGAACAGCTCGAACCGGCAATTGAGGAGGCCCTCGTTTCTGAATTTTTCAGAAAAGTATTTCTTCGAAAAAGAGTGGTACAATGGGTAGCCAATCAACCCGAAAAGACGCCCGTCATGTTGTGGCATGGTGCGATGGAATAGTTGAGCAGCAAAGGTACGCTGGTGGAAGGAATTACCGCCCGCAGATGGAATCCGGCGGTAGTTTCTGCCATTGAAGGCAGGTTAGAATCGTTCGGTCTGCGGTCACTCACCTCTCAAATTGAACCTGTGGAATGCGGGCATGTCACTGCAATACCCCAGCTCCTTGCCTGATGATTTCAAAAGGTTGCACGGTGCAATCCACCAAAGTGGAGGGTACCTGGCCGCCGGGGCCGCCGCCGATGACCCAATCCACCTGGTTCCCAAATAGGTCATAGATGATGGTGGGGTCGGACAGGTATTCTTCCTCGTCGTTTTCTGCTTTGAGGGAGGCGTTGAAAATGGGGTGCCCCAGCGCCTCCACGAGGGCCAGGGTGATGAGGTTGCCGGGGATGCGCACGCCGATGGTGTGCTTGCGGTTTTTAAAAAGTTTGGGCACCATGTTATTGGAGCGCAGGATGAAAGTGAACGGCCCCGGGAGGTTGCGTTTGAGCAGCCTGAAAACGTCGTTGTCCAATTGCCATGCGTATTGGGCCGCCTGTGCGATGTCTTTGCAAAGGAAAGAAAGCATGGCTTTAGCGGGGTCGAGTTGCCGTATCTGGCATACCCGCTCCACCGCTTTTTGCTGGAAGATATCGCAGCCGATGCCATAGACTGTATCGGTGGGATAAATGATGACCCCGCCATTTTGAAGGCTTTGCACCACCTGTTGTACTTTCCGTGGCTCCGGGTTATCTGGATGCAATTCTAAAAGCATGTCGTAATTTTTGTGTTATACTGTCGAGCGTTAGGTTTTGTCCATTCCGGGTATTTGGCGCTGGCTTCGCTGGCTTAGGGGTTTGGGGGCAAAGCCCCCAATATCCCC
>SCUG01000338.1 GCA_004297645.1 Saprospiraceae bacterium
GCCGCCTCCGGCGGTGCCGGGGGGAGGGGATATTGGGGGCTTCGCCCCCAAACCCCTAAGCCAGCGAAGCCAGCGCCAAATACCCGGGATGGACAAAACCTAACGCTCGACAGTATAACAAAACTGGCTTTTCATCTCGTTTGTGGCTCAAAAATTAGGCAGGCACTCGGTTGGTATTGAATTGCAAGAAGATTACGTAAAGATTGGCTTGCGAAGATTGAGGCTGCAAGAGACTTACAAAGGGGAAAAATTGGAGAAGGAAATCCGCACTTTTTAAAGGGAGAAATTAGCTGCCGCTCAAAACCTGACCGTCGTGACGAAAGACCCAAATTTTCCAGCGTATGGCATGGCGACACTCTGGTAATCGTTTTTTCTGAAAAAAAGGCGATTTTACCGCGGCTTATCCAAATCTTATAAAAAACATCATGAAAATGAAAAACATTCTCACCTCCTTCGCACTTGCCTGCTGCCTCGCCGCAGCCGCCCAAACCAAATCCATCCACCAATCCCCGCCGCTTTCGGAGGCCTCGCCTGAAAGCGTCGGCATGTCCTCCGGGCGGCTCGCCCGGCTGGATAGTTTTTTGATGAAATCCGTCGCCGGAAACGACATCCCCGGTGCTGTTGCCCTGGTTGCCCGCAACGGAAAAATCGTTTTCCAAAAAGCCTACGGCATGGCGGACAACGCCTCGAAGCGGGCGATGAAAACGGACGACATCTTCCGCATCGCTTCGCAATCCAAAGCCATCACCGCCACAGCCGTGATGATGCTGTGGGAGCAGGGAAAATTCCAACTCGACGACCCGATTTCAAAGTACATCCCGGAGTTCAAAAACCAGCAGGTACTCAAGGATTTCAAGTACGCCGACACCAGTTGGACGGGTGAGCCTGTCAAAAGCGAAATCACCATCCGCCACTTGCTGACGCACACCTCCGGCATCGGCTACGGCGTCATTGACGGCGACGAGCGCTTCAAAATGCTGTACCACAAGGCTGGCATCACCGACCTCTATACCACCGAAAATATCCCCATTGCGGAAAGCGTGAAAAAACTGGCGAAGCTGCCGCTGCACCACCAGCCCGGCGAGAAATTCACGTACAGCGAGGGCCTGGACGTACTCGGCTATTTTATCGAAATCGTGTCGGGCGAGGCGTTCGATGTTTTTTTAAAAAAACACATTTTCGAGCCGCTCGGCATGAACGACACCTGGTTCTATTTGCCTTCGGAAAAAGCCGCCCGCCTCGTCTCCGTTCAGCAGCCGGAAAATGGGCAATGGGCGCGCTTGCCCGTTACCTTTTACGACCCCGACTACCCGGTGAAAGGGGCAAAAAAATTCTTCTCCGGCGGCGCAGGGCTTTCGAGCACGGCGAAAGATTACGCCACTTTTCTCCAGATGTACCTGAATGGCGGCGAGCTGAACGGCAGGCGCATCTTGAGCAGAAAGACCGTCGAAGTCATCCTCGCCAATCATGTCGGTGACCTTTTTCCCTGGGGAAATGGTGAAAGTTATTACGGACTTGCATTCGGCGTGCTGACCCAAAAAGGCGGAAACAAAGGGGGACAAGGAAGTGCGGGCACGTTTGAGTGGGGCGGCTATTTCAACACGCAATACTTCGCCGACCCGGCGGAGAAAATCATCGGCATTTTGATGAAGCAGACGCAGGGGACGGTTTCGGATGAGACGGGCGGGTATTTCCGGCAGTTGATTTACCAGGCGCTGGATGATTGAGGAGGGGTGAAACCTTTGGAGGAAAAGGAGTAGTTTTGTAAAAAATGGATTTTATGCAAACAGTAGTTATTCAGGCACCTTCAAAATCAGATATCCAACTTCTGCAAGAATTAGCCCGCAAGATGGGCTTCAAATCCTGGTCGGTTTCTGACCGGGAATCCCGTCTGCTTGCCCGTCAAAAATTAGCCGAAATCATTGAAACTGTAAACAATGCGGAAGAACCGTCCATAGAAGAAATTCTTTCCATTGTTGAAGACGTTCGCACTCGTCGCCATGCCAAAACCCAAAACAATCAAGGTAATCGTTGACACGAACTTCCTTCGCCGGAAAGTTTTTAACTTTGAAAAAAATTCAATGCCATGCAAAACAACGAGCGCAACGGTTTAAATGGAAACGAGCAATTGCTCAGGCGCATCACCCTCAACCCCAAAGTCTGCTTCGGCAAACCTACCATCCGAAACATGCGCTATCCGGTGGAAATGATTCTGGATTTGCTCTCCGCTGGAATGACTGTCGAGGAGTTGCTCGAAGACTACCCCGACCTCGAACGGGAAGACATTTTTGCCTGTCTCGCCTTTGCCATGAAAATGGTCCAGGTTAAAAGCATTCACCAAGTCCTTGCTGCCTGATGAAATTCATTGTAGATGCCCAGTTGCCAATGGGTTTGGCGAATTACCTGCGCCGAAAAGGACACGACGTAATCCACACTCGTGAATTGCCCGCTGGAAACCTGACCGAGGACTTGGAAGTCATCCGAATTTCCATGCAAGACCAGCGGGTCGTTATTTCAAAAGACCGTGACTTTTTTGATTGCTATGTTTTGCGCCAGCAACCTTGGAAATTGCTAACTCTCACAACCGGCAATATTGTAACAAAGACCTCTTTGCCCTTTTTGACCGGAATTTCTCCCAAGTACTTGCGCTCTTGCAACAAAACCAAGTGGTGGAAATGAACAACTTTCACATCACCGTCCATTTTTAGTTCAACCAATCCATTCAGCCATGACCATCTCCGACCCCTCCCTCCGCCACCCCCCCTCCCCGCCGTCGTGACGGACTGCCAGGGCGAAACTTTGCCTTCGCCGGAAAGTTTTTAACTTTGGAAAAAAATCAATGCCATGCTAATCATTGAAGACGAAATCGTTCGCAGCACACAATTCACGGAGGAAGAACTTCGGCTTGAAATTGCCGTTGCGTTGTACGAGAAGAGCATTCTTTCGTTTGGCCGGGCCAGAAAACTGGCAGGCATGGGCTATTTCGAGTTTGAAAAACTGCTGTTTGACCGCAACGTGCCCGGCCTCTTCACTTCGGAGGATTTGGAGGCAGATATTGCCACGATTGAAAAACTGCGAAAAAGCTAATTCAAAATCTACCATCATGCAAACCACCGTACAACCGCCACTTTCCAACATGCAGGTAGAGTTGCTCAAACTCTACTCAGCCGGTGTGCCCGATGAGTACCTGGCGGACATCAAGCGCATAATTGCCAAGTACCTTTTTGAAAAGGCACGTGACAGGGCCGACAAAATCTGGGATGAAAAGGGGTATTCGGAGGAGACTTTAAAAAAATGGATAAGTGGCAACGAGTAACCTACTTCGTGTTGTGCTCGATACCAACGCCGTGCTGAGTTCCGTTTCAAGGCGCTCGCCTTACCGGGCAATCCTAACGAAGCTTTTCGACGGCAAGTACGAGTTGTTCATAACGAACGACATCCTTTTGGAGTACGAGGAAAAAATCAGTCAAAATTTCGACCCAGATACCGCCGAACTAAACATCGGTGCCATCCTGCTCCTGCCAAATGTGGTGAAAATCGAAACGCACTACCGCCTGAAACTCATTTACCCCGACCTTGATGATAACAAATTTGCTGACTGCGCTTTTGCCGCCAATGCCCACTTCCTGGTGACAAATGACCGGGATTTTCGCATCCTCAAGTCACTTCAATTTCCAAAGTTTAATGTGGTGAGGATTGAGGAGTTTTTGAAGGTGGTAGAAAGCCTCTAAACTTTTGGAAACTACCCCCAATTTAACCAATTCAACCAATTCAACCATCATGACCATCTCCGAACTCTCCCTCCGCCGCCCCGTCCTCGCCATCGTGATGAACATCCTCATCGTGCTGTTTGGCGTCATCGGCTTCCAGTTTTTGGGAGTCAGGGACTATCCCGCCATTGACCCGCCCGTCGTCGGCGTGCGCACCTCGTACCCCGGCGCCAACGCCGACATCATCGAGACGCAAATCACCGAGCCGCTCGAAAAAGCCGTCAACAGCATCCAGGGCGTGAAAAACATCACCTCCTCCAGCACGCAGGGCACGAGCAACATCTCGGTGGAGTTCGAGCTGAGCGTTGACCTGGAGGCGGCCACCAACGACGTGCGCGACAAAGTTTCGCAAGCCGTCCGCTCCCTGCCAAACGACCTCGATGCGCCGCCCGTCGTCTCCAAATCGGACGCTTCTTCAGGCCCCATTCTCTCGATGACGGTGGAAAGCAACATCCGCAACCAATTGCAGCTCACGGAACTTGCCACGAACACGCTGGTCGAGCGGCTGGAAACCATCCCCGGCGTCAGCGGCGTACAGATTTGGGGCGAAAAACGCTACTCCATGCGCATCTGGCTCGACCCCGGCAAGATGAGCGCCTACGGCCTGACGCCGATGGATGTGCAAGCCGCCCTTGCCCGCGAAAGCGTCGAGCTGCCTGCCGGCAAAATCGCCGGCAACACCACCGAACTCACCGTGCGCACTTTCGGCAGGCTGAACACCGAGGAGGAGTTTGAAAACCTGAGCATTTCTACCGTGGGTGGCGCTGACATCCGCCTCAAGGACATCGGCTCGGTAGTGCTCGGACCCGAAAACGAGGAGTCCGTTTTGAAAAAAAGCATGGTGCCGATGATCGCCCTCGCCATCATCCCGCAGCCCGGCAGCAACTACGTGGCGATTTCGGATGAGTTTTACAAACGAGTTGACCAGTTGAGAAAGGAAGTTCCGGAAGACCTTCACCTCGACGTTATCTATGACGCACCTAAGTTTATCAAGCAATCCATCGCCGAAGTGGAAGACACGCTACTCATCGCCATCGGCCTCGTCGTGCTCATCATTTTCCTGTTTTTCCGCGACTGGATTATCGCTATCCGGCCCCTGATTGACATTCCCGTCTCGCTCATCGGCTCGTTTTTCATCATGTACCTCGCGGGGTTCACCATCAACGTGCTGACACTGCTCGCCATCGTGCTGGCAACGGGCTTGGTGGTGGACGACGGCATCGTGGTGACGGAGAACATTTTCAAAAAAATGGAAGGCGGCATGAACAAGTGGAAGGCAGCGAGGGAAGGCTCGAAGGAGATTTTCTTCGTCGTCATTGCCACGAGCATCACGCTGGCTGTCATCTTTTTGCCCATCATTTTCCTGCAAGGTTTCGTCGGCAGGTTGTTCCAGGAATTCGGCATCGTGGTGGCAGGGGCGGTTTTGATTTCCGCTTTCGTCTCCCTAACCCTCACGCCGGTGCTCAACGTATTTATGACCCGCCAACGAGCGGGCGGGCACTATCACGGCAGGTTTTACCGGGCGACGGAGCCATTTTTCAACGGCTTGGAGAGTGGCTACTTCCGCCTGCTCAAAGGCTTCATGCGGGTGCGGGCGCTGGCCTTGGTCATTATCGTGGCTTGTTTCGGCATTATTTGGTTCATCGGCAGAAGCTTGAAATCGGAGCTTGCGCCAATGGAAGACCGCAGCCAATTCCGCCTGCAAGTCGTCGCACCGGAAGGCACCTCCTTCGATGCCATGGACAAATACAATGACCGCCTTTGCCAATTCATGCTCGATAGCGTGCCGGAACACGAGACGGTGACATCGGTGACAGCGCCAGGCTTCACCGGCTCCGGTTCGGTGAACACGGGTTTCGTGCGGGTAACGCTCGTGCCGCCGAAAGAGCGGCAACGTTCGCAAAGCGAGATCGTGCAAATGGTAAACCGCAACCTCGGCAAGTTCAGCGAGGTGCGGGCCTTCGCCATCGAAGACCCGACCATCTCGACCAACCGGCGGGGCGGCTTGCCGGTGCAGTTTGTCATTCAAAACAACAACTTTGAAAAAATCAGGCAGGTGCTGCCGCAATTCCTCGAAGAAGCGAACAAAAGCGACGTTTTCCAGGGTGTGGACAGCGACGTGAAATTCAACAAGCCGGAGCTGCGCATCCAAATTGACCGGCTGAAAGCCAACCAAATGGGCGTCAGCGTCAGCGACATTTCCGAGACCCTGCAACTGTCGCTTTCCAACCGCCGCCTCGGCTATTTTTTGAAAGATGGCAGGCAGTACCAAGTCATCGGGCAAGTGGCCCGGGGCGACCGCGACGACCCGACCGACCTGAAAAACATCTACGTCCGCAACAACCAGGGCGACATCATCTCGATTGACAACCTCACGAGCATCGCCGAAGAAACCGCCTCGCCCGTCATCTACCATTTCAACCGCTACAAAAGCGCCACCATCAGCGCCGGCCTCGCCCCCGGCAAAGCTCTCGGCGATGGCATCGCCGAAATGCAGCGCATCGCCGATGGCCTGCTCGACGAAAGCTGGAGCACGGCACTCACCGGCACCAGCCGCGATTTTGCCGAAAGCAGCGGCAACACCAGCTTCGCTTTCATCCTCGCCCTCGTGCTGATTTTCCTCGTGCTGGCGGCGCAGTTCGAGAGCTTCATTGACCCGCTGGTCATCATGTTCACCGTGCCGCTCGCCATCGCCGGGGCGGTGCTGTCGCTGCACCTGTTCGGCCAGACGCTGAACATCTTCTCGCAAATAGGGATGATCATGCTCATCGGCCTGGTGACGAAAAACGGCATCCTCATCGTAGAGTTCGCCAACCAAAAACGAAAGGCGGGTTTGCCCAAATTGCAGGCGGTGACCGAAGCCGCCCGCGCCCGCATGCGCCCGATTCTGATGACGAGCCTCGCCATGTCGCTGGGCGCGCTGCCCATTGCGCTGAGCTTCGGCGCTGCCGCGACGAGCCGCATCCCGCTTGGCATAGTCATCGTCGGCGGCATCCTGTTTTCATTGGTGCTGACGCTGTTCGTCATTCCGGCGATGTACATGTTCCTGTCGAGGAAGGAGCGGCGGGTGGAGTTGGATGTGTATTTGGGGGA
>SCUG01000339.1 GCA_004297645.1 Saprospiraceae bacterium
GGGAACTGCCCTTCGGCAAGCTAAGCTCCGTTCCCGACGACCTGAACCCGGTGTGCGGATGTGCGGATGCAGATGCGGCGTGGCGCAAAATCCACGGGAAGATTTCGGCGATTATCGGGGGAAAGTGGAAGGGGTGAGGTGCGCAGGCTTGGATAAACTTTACATGTCTCTTCCTGCACGGCGGCGGCAACACCTCCGTCAAAATGAAGGAACGGAACGTCTTCCGGGAGGATAACATCTCTGGGCAATCGCTTGGGAACAGCGTTTGGGGAAAGCCCACCCTGCCTTATCTTCGCAAAAAAAAATCAACCATGCCGGTCCTTTCTAAAAAAGAAGTTTTGCAACAAAAGGCTATCCTCCTGCAAAAAATCAGGCATTTCTTCTCGGATAAGCCGGTTCGCAAAGTATGGCTGTTCGGCTCTTTTGCACGAGGGGATTTTAATACGAGCAGCGACGTGGACATCTTGGCCGCTTGGGATTATTCCAAAATGACGATTGGCTGGGAATATTTTGGCTGGTGGTCCGACCTTGAAGCAGTGAACGGGCGAAAGGTAGATTGGGTCAGCGAAGGCTACTTGTCGAAATACGTGCAGCCTTTTGTTTTCAAGAGTTTGATTGGGCAGCTTCCAAACCCATCATAGACCAAATCGACACCGTCCTCGCCCGCCACTACGGCTTCACGGAGGAGGAGTTGGACTACATCATCAACTATGACATCAAGTACCGCATGGGCGGGGCGGAAGAGGAGGACTGAAAAACATCAACAACTATGCAGCAACTACTACACGACATCCGCAGCATCGTCGCCGGGGCAAGGGAGCGGGTCGCCCGGTCGGTGAACCACGAATTAACAACAGTCTATTGGCAAATCGGGCAGCTATTGGTCGAGGACGAACAAAAAGGCAAGGAACGGGCGGGTTATGGGAAGCGCCAGGTGGAAGTCCTTTCCGTACACCTGATGCAGGAGTTTGGCTCAGGTTTTTCTGCCCAAAACCTGTGGCTAATGCGCCAACTTTACCTTGCCTTTCCAATTCTCCACGCAGTGAGTAGAGAATTGACCTGGACGCATTACAGGACGCTGGTCAGGTTGGACAACCCCGGCAAGCGGGAGTTCTACATCGCCGAAGCGGTGAAAAACGCATGGTCGGTGCGGCAGATGGAGCGGCAAATCAACAGCCTGCTCTACGAGCGGCTGCTGATGAGCCAGGACAAGGAAAGCGTGCTGGCGGTCGCCAAAGGCGAAGCCCAACCAATGAATCCGCAGGACCTCATCAAAGACCCGACCGTGCTGGAGTTTTTAGGCCTGAAACCGCATGCAGCGTATTATGAAAGCGACCTGGAGCAAGCGCTTATCACACACTTGCAGGAGTTCTTGCTGGAATTGGGCAACGGTTTCTCCTTCGTGGCTAGGCTAAAACGTATCATTCTGGGCGGCGACGAATTCAAGATTGACCTGGTGTTTTACAACCGCTTGTTGCAGTGATTCGTGCTGTTCGACATCAAAACCGACAAAATCACGCACGGCGACTTGGGGCAGTTGCAGATGTATGTCAACTACTACGACCGGAACGTAAGAGCTGATTTCGAGCAGCCGGCCATCGGGGTGCTGCTTTGCGCCGACAAAAACGACGTGGTGGTGCGTTACTCGTTGCCGGAAGACAACCAGCGCATTTTCGCCTCCAAGTATCAACTGCACCTGCCGACCGAAGCCCAACTGCGAAGCGAAGTGCAAAAGGAACTGGAGAAGTTCTCGGAACAACACCCGGAAGACCCTGCCGGTCAACCATAAAAAACAGGCGCCATGAGAAAACTACATCTCGGCATAGTGGACTGGCAAGGCAACGCCGGTATTTTCGACCTGCCGAAAACGGCGTTCCTGTGCAGCCGCAGCGTACCGGCGAGTGCTGTGCTTCGTCCTGAAAAAACTTTACAGGACGAGGCGCACAAAGACCGCCTCTGCGACGAACTGCTGACCTGGCAGGCGGTGGAAAAAATCGAAATCTTCCACGACCAGATGCTCGGCGCGGGGTTGGAAATAGACCGCACCCTGC
>SCUG01000340.1 GCA_004297645.1 Saprospiraceae bacterium
GTACGGACGGCTTTTTTTGAACATCTGCGACTGATTTTGTTTGGTCCGCGGAAGTTACGATACTTTATTCGGTTATTTCAATGAACTTTTCGGATGCTGACTTTTCGGAGGGGACTCAGCCATTGCAACCGGTAATGTGGACACATCTCAAATCATTTTGAACGAAGAAGGCACGTACCAGGCAAAGCAGCAGTTGTACGGGCTTAAGGTTCAGTTAAACGACTATGCTGGGGCGCAGGCTTTTCTGAACGCCTTCCCAACCACCACTCAAGACGAGCAATGGTTCAAGTCGGTGCAGGAAATCAATTTGGCAAGGCTGCAAAACCCTGTCAATTTCACGCTTTCTGCCGTGCAGGACAGTTTGCTGCAAGTAGTAGCCCTCAGCCAATCTCCTGAAAGAGGCTACGCCAGGTCTTTGCTTTCTTTTCTAAAGGGGCAACTTTTTGAGCGAGACATTGAACTGCCGGATGCTTTTCAAAATCCAGGAGCACCGCAATTCATTAAAAGCCCAGTTGCGAATCATGTGGTTGCACAGCCTAATCCCACTACGAACCTCGTTCAGGTCGCCATTCAGGAGTTTGAAGAGGAGGCAGTTGACATAATCCTATTCGACTTTGGAGGCAAACCCGTTCGGCAGTTTAGTTTTTCAGGCGGCAATCGGTTTTCCTTGCCGCTTGAAGATTTGCCAAGCGGCATTTACTTCTTGCAAGCAGCAAATTCTACAAGAATCATAGGAAGGACTAAATTGGTAGTTTCCCAATAATTGCCTATTACCAAAGCCCCTGGTTGCGCGATGTGCAGACAGGGGCTTTCGCATTTTACCACTTTAAGTTTGAAATCCATGAAATCAGTATTCTTTTTCCTTCTTTCATTCCTTTATATCTTATCTGCTGATAGCCAAACAACTTTTTCAAAATCCATTGACGTAGATGGCAGCGGAGAAATTGCAGTCGCATTAAAGGTTGAAGAAGATGGTTATTGGTTGTTGGCAAGTTCTACGTGCTATCCACTTTTTGCTGACTGTTTTGAGATTGTAAAAACAAACTTGGGGGGAGAGAAAGTGTGGGATAAGATGTACCACAATTACCCTTTAAAATTCAAACCAGGCACTTTTAGGGGAAATAATGGAATTGTCTTAACACAAGATGGTGGAGCTTACATCAGTGGACTTATTGAATTTCCAGAAACTTCTCTCGATATTTTCCTAATGAAAACCGACGCCAACGGCGACAGCATTTTGTTTCGCACCTACGGCAGCCCCTACATAGACATCAACGGTGCCGTTTTTTTCCGAACCGACACAACTCTGTTGCTTTACAGTGACCTCGCCCTTGCACCCAACGACGACGACATCGTTTGGCTGCTCGAAACCGACCTCGAAGGCAACGTCGTCTGGGAAAAAACCTACGGCGATTCTTTCGGCATGGTCGGGGTGCTCGACATCGAGATGCTCGGCAACGGCGACCTTGTCTTCAGTTACCTTGCTTGTTATCAAAGCGGCGCTTGCGACGGAAGCACCCCCAACAGCACTATCGGGCTTTACCTTGCCCGCATCAATATGAACGGTGAAGAATTGTGGACGAAAAAAGTGATGGACATTTCACTCTTTTATCCTCCTTACCAAAACAACTGCTCTTTAGTTGTGCTTGATGACGGAGGGTTTTTACTCTCTTTTTTCCGGGATAATTCAGACGGAGGCTGGTTTTTCCCTCCCATTCTCATTTGGCTCGACTCGATGGGCAATTTTGTCCAGCAATATGATTTCCCAGCCGAGACGGAGCGGGCAATTCACCAAATTCACAAGACCTCATCCGGCACTGTCATCGGAGCTGGCTTGATAGACC
>SCUG01000341.1 GCA_004297645.1 Saprospiraceae bacterium
TGGGGTCTTGGTCGTCGTAATGGGGTAAAAGGGTTTCCGTGCAGTACATCCTGTTGCCAAAGAAAGGCAGCAGGGTAAACTCTCCAACAGGGTCGTTGAAGTATAGCCCGGTGTAGTTTTTGTTGAACCGGGAAAACCGAATGTCCACTGTGGATTTGTGTTGAGGATGCACAGCATACTGGCCATCTTCAACGAGGCAGCCTAAATCGCCAAACATTTGCAAGGTGCCACCGGTCTCCACGGTGATGCTTTTCCACCTTTTCTCGCATCCCCTGACATGGGAGCTAATGACTCGCAGCGTATTCTTGTCCGGTATCCTGATTTCCGCTCCCGGCGCCATGCACACGTCGGACATGTTGGGAAATGTGTAAATGCCGGTAGGTGTGCCGGTTTCAACGTTGGCATCAATGACGAGCGTTCCCAAAACAGTAATGTTGAGCGGCGTGTTTGGGTTGGCTGGAAGAGTGCCGGGCACCAGGTCGGAAAGGAAAGTTTCCACACCAGGCGAGCCGACGACTATGCTGCCGGGCGGGCAATCACAGTTCAGGTTTAAACATTCTTCCAGCGTCATAGTCACCGTCTGGCCGCCGGGGTCTGTCACACAAGCGCCTGAAACGTCCACGTTCAACGGTATGGTGATTTCTGTTCCCGGCTGGAAATTCGGGCTGATGTCCAAGAACAAAGTAAGGGTCACACATTCACCGGGCAGCAAACCTTCGATGGTTGCAACTCCATTCGGGAAATCAGGGTTGTTGGCGCTCAGGGAAATGCCGGGAATGCCTTGCAGGTTTGGTTCCAGGGTAATATCGGCCGGGGTGCCTAATTCACCATCTAAGCATACCTCGAACTCGATAACGGCCTGGCCGCCGATGCAGGCTTCGAGGACGGTGGGGGTGATGGTGACTTCGTTCTGGCAATCGGTGGTAACTTCTATGTTGTCCATGGCGATTTCGGTCCATCCATTTTGATATAAGGGATAATCAAAGAACCACAAATGCGTAATCGGTTCGACGAAACCGTTGGGAAAATAAATTGAGTAATGATTGAAATCAACCGGTTCGTTTGGGGCAATATTGCAGTTGGCCAATGTCACCTCTCCTATACAGGTGCCAATCACGTTGCCCGAATTGTCCAGCAACAGGCCATTGCAAACCGTTGTATTTGGAAGTTGCATTGGGTCCGGCAGTTGGCTCAAAACCCAAACGCCCAATGTTACTGGCTGGTTGCCGTTGACTTGGTTGTCGGCACAGGCATCAAACGATACGGTAATCCTACAGTTTTCGGGGATGGTGTCGCACAAGGGTACCAGCAGGTTCTCCTGGCTGCAATCTTGGCATCTGATGAACCTTACATATTGATTGTCCCCGTCAACATAGATGTCAACTGAGTTATCCAATGAGCCACTAACCGGGTTAGGAATCCTGATGACCTGCGAATTCCAAGGCGATGCGAAACTCTGGTAATAAGTATTATCGCCTGGAGGGAACAGTTCAAAATCAGCATAGCCTGCCAAATTACAATCTTCCCCAAGGCAAACCGAAGGGTCAATTTCCTGGGCTACGATAAGCTCGACTGTTCCGCTTTGGCAAAGCGCTCCGTTGCAACTGAAGACGGAGTAACAGATTTCGTACTCGCCAAAAGGTGTGTTGTTCAGTGTAATGGTGAGTTCCCCTGTCTGATTGTTGGGGGCGAACGTCATATTGCCCACATCCCCGCAGGTGAAATCGAATGTAATCTGATAGTTCCCATCCGCATCGAAGTCATTTTCTGTGAGCCAGGCATACGGCAGCACTTCGACCGGCTCATTGAGCACAAAAGGCCCGTCATCGTGTACGATGACAAAGCAATTAGCATCGCATACTGGCGACATGTCATAGCCGATGCTGCATAAGATTTCCCTTTCTGCTGCCGTCAACGTACGCCTGATGTTGTTTGTACCATCTACTGTATTGATTGGCCCTGCCGTTATTCCGGCATGCATGACGTAATCTTCCGTGCCGCAGGTGATATCGAGGTGACTTAAGATATTGGCGGCAAGTACGTCGGTATAAGGAGGTTCGTATTGCCCATGCGCTGGCGGGGCCTGGGTCACATCGAATAATACGTCTCCGCAGTTGAGTATGTCGCCGGGCATGTTCGGGAACGCCGCCGTATTGAACTGATATTCGAGGCAACAATCTCCCGATGCCCCTGCGGGGAGTACCATGTTTTCACCGGTAGCGTTTTCCAAATGAAGGTCGTACATGGAATAAAAGCCTTCGATTGCATTGCCGGATGCCCCCATGTGGGATGCAAACCCCAATACGTGAAGCGCTTCGTGCAACACCACCGTATAAAGGTCAACCTCATCGCTGCCGATTGGCGGCATCAAATCCAGTTCGGTGTACCAGTTGTATTCCGGGTTGATGTAAATATATCCGTGCAGGAAGTCCGAAGGCAGTGCCAGGCTTTGAGTATTCAATTGCTCCTGCACAATGGAATAGCCAATGCCACATTGGTAACTGAACAATGGGGTGCCCACGCCTCCATTACCACTGCCAACCATGGAGGGGTCGAACACTATCTGGATATTGACCGTGCCGCCATTTCCCGATGCTGCTATAAGTCCGGCAAGGTAGGTGAACACATTGCAGATGACCACCTCTTGTTCAGGTGTGGGGAAGGTGTTTCCCTGGTAGGTTGCCTGTTCAATTACCACATTGAACGGGTCGGTTACCATGCAGTCCATTGCAGTAGAGTTGTAGTACATTGTCCTGAGTTCTTCTTCACTGAAAGTGTTGCCGAACCTGTCCGTATAGAAAGGCCCTGATTGGCCGGCAGCAGCAGGTTTAGTGTAAATGCCGCAATTGATGGGTTGCGCATTAGCGGTGGAAAATGTAGCGATTGCTATCAGCTCAATTACTGAGTCCCCTCCGAAAAGTCAGCATCCGAAAAGTTCATTGAAATAACCGAATAAAGTATCGTAACTTCCGCGGACCAAACAAAATCAGTCGCAGATGTTCAAAAAAAGCCGTCCGTACC
>SCUG01000342.1 GCA_004297645.1 Saprospiraceae bacterium
AGATGCCCTCGGCGATATGGACTTTAAAGTCACCGGCACCAAAAACGGTATTTGTGGCTGTCAGATGGACATCAAAATTGATGGCCTCACCTATGAGATGCTCGAAAAGGCACTCATGCAAGCCAAAGATGGCCGCCTCCACATTCTTGGAGAAATGAACAAAGTGCAACCCTTACCACGGGAAGACTTCAAGCCACATGCTCCGCGTATGGTGGAATTGCGCATTGACAAGAGCTTTATCGGTGCTGTCATCGGCCCGGGTGGTAAAATCATCCAGGAATTGCAAAGCACTACCAACACCATCATCAATATCGAAGAAGTGGGGGACGAAGGCATAGTTACCATCGCCAGCCCAAACAAAGAAAGCATCGAATCTGCGGTTAGCCGCATCAAGGAAATTACCTTTATGCCTTCCGTGGGCGATGTTTTCGATTCCGTCGTGAAGACCGTCATGCCTTATGGTGTGTTCGTGGAATTCAGTGGAAAGAGTGGCCTTCTTCACGTGACGGAGATGTCCCATTCTCATATTGACAGGGTGGAAGACTTCTTCAAAGAGGGCGATGCCGTGAAAGTGAAACTCGTTGGCCTTGATAAAAAGACGGGCAAATTTCGTTTGTCGAGCAAAGCACTCATGGCACGTCCCGATGGCGCAGAGGATGATCGCCGTGACGATGACCGGGGGGACCGTAGGGAGCACCGCGGAGGCGGTGGTGGTGACCGGCGTGGTGGCGGAAATTACAGAGGCGGTGGAAACGACCGGCACAGAAATTAAAAGTACATTTCCAGATATTGAACAGGCTGCTCCGAATCACGGGGGCAGCCTGTTTTTTGTGTGGGCAACCAAAAATACTTCCCCTTCAAGAGGTAATTTCAACCGGGCTTGTTCAATATTTTCTGGCAGGGCGCACCAGAGAAACATTTCGCTCGAAGTCGTAGAGAATCGTTTGGCGTATATCGTAATAGGCCAGCCAGTATGCTCTGAGGGCATTCATGTACCCGCGGCGGGCGTTTTCCTTTTCCGACACGGCAATATTCAAATCGAGGATGTCGTATTTTCCGATGTAATACCGGTTGCGTGTCATGACTTCCCGTTTCAATGAAATATCATAGGCCCGGAGGCCCAGGGCGGTCTTGCTTTTTAGCAAATCGAACTGTTTCACCTTTAGTAAGATTTCCTGCTGGAAATTCACGCGGTCCTGTTCCACATTCATTTGGGTGAGGTCCCGGTTGGACAAAGCAGTTTCGAGCCGGGAGCGTGCCTTCCCCCAGTCGAAAATCGGAATTTCAAATCCCACCTGGAACGTTTCGTTGTCCAAAGGATTCTTGTAAGAGTCATTGATTTTGGAAGCGGTTTGCGACAAACTGAAAACGCCATACACATCCATTTGCAGACCGCTGTTGGCTTTGGCGCGGGCCACAGCCAGGCCGGCTTCTTGTAGCTGTCTTTCAAAACTAATCATGTCGCTGCGGTTTTCTTCAGCGAGGGCTAAAGCCCTTTTGGCGTCGAGTTCAAACTCCGGAATATCAGTGGGGGGGGTCAGCTTGAAATTGACAGCCTGCTTAATGCCGAGATAATTGCGAAGGCGCTCCGTCCCAGTTTGCAGGGCGAGCAAAGCTTCCTGCACGGCGGCGTCGGCATTCATAGCGGACAGTTCCACTTGCAACAGCTCCGTTTCAGCAATACGGCCCGCCCCAAAGCGGCCGCGCGAGATGTTGAGCAACGTGTCGGCATTGGCTTTGTCGCGGATGGCTGCTTCCAGGTCGAGCTGCGAAATGAAGACCTCGAAGAAGTACTGAGCTGCCTGATATGCGATGCCCTCCATTTCCTCGGCAAACTGACGAGTGGCTTCCTGGTAGCGCAGGGGTTCGATTTTCTTGCTCCATTTCATTTGGTTAAAGCCGAATATGGGTTGGGTGAACCCGATGGACACCGGTGTGGAATAATAACTGGTGATGTTATCCGCCGATTCCCGGAAGATGTCTAATCGTTGGAGGCCGGTGCTGGCGAAAATGGTGCCACCTGTGGGCACAATACTTTGTCTCAATGAAAGCCCTGCGCGGTTGCGCATTTGTGCCCTTTGCAGGAATATATCGGTGCCGTCGGGCAGCGTGATGATGTCAATGGAACGGTTGAGGTCGGGCAGTTCACCGCTCAGTGAAATGGCAGGCCTGAAGCCGGCCAGAACCGACTGAAATTCCCAATAACGGTTTTTCATCCGCGTTTCGGCGAGCAGCACGTCGGGGGCATCGCTCTGAGCGAGGGCCACAATTTCGGGCAGGCTTAGCCGGAGGGTATCTTCCTGCGCTACTATTAAAGATTGAGAAGAAAAAAGAAAAACGAGGGTAAAAATGATTCTATGGGTCATGCCAAAGGAGTTTTGTTGGTCTGGAAATTAGTCTGTGCGCAGTGCTTTTATCGGGTCTTCCTTTGCCGCTTTTTGTGCAGGGAATAGCCCGAAGACGAGCCCCACTGTTGCAGCTACGCCAAATGAAAGCAGGATGGACCAGGCCGTCACTACGGTTGGAATACCGGCCGAGGAAGCAACGGCATGTGCCGCAACAACGCCCAGCACCACGCCAATCGTTCCGCCCAGAAGACTGATGAAAATGGCCTCAAAGAGGAATTGCAGTGTGATATCGGTTTGTGTGGCGCCCATGGACCGGCGGATGCCGATTTCCTTGATGCGCTCGAGCACCGATGCCAGCATAATATTCATGATACCGATGCCC
>SCUG01000343.1 GCA_004297645.1 Saprospiraceae bacterium
CAAAGCAGTATGACGTCACCTCTGCCGACCGCAATGCCGGGGCGTTAGAAAAGTTGAGCGGTAAAGGCATTGAAACCGTGGAGGCCAACCTCGCGGATGCGGCTGAAATAAAAAGCCTGGTCAGGGGCTTCGACCTCGTCGTGGGCGCATTGCCGGGATTCATGGGTTTCAAGGCTTTGCGGGCCATCATTGAAGCTGGAAAAAACGTGGTGGACATTTCGTTTTTCCCGGAAGACCCTTTCGAATTGGATGAGTTGGCCAAGCAGCACGACGTAACGGCTGTGGTTGATTGCGGCGTGGCTCCCGGCATGGGCAACATCATCCTCGGCTACCACCACGACCAAATGAAAGTGGACAGCTTTCGCTGCTTGGTCGGCGGACTGCCTCAGGTGCGGGAGTGGCCGTGGGAGTACAAAGCTGTGTTTTCCCCTATTGACGTCATCGAGGAGTACATCCGCCCGGCACGTTATGTGGAGGGCGGCAAGTTGGTGACACGGGAGGCGCTCTCCGACCCGGAACTCATAGACTTCGACGGCATCGGCACGCTCGAAGCCTTCAACTCCGACGGCCTGCGCTCACTGATACGCACCATGCCTGATGTACCGGATATGATTGAGCGTACTCTGCGCTACCCCGGCTGCATCGAGTACCTGCGGGTGCTGCGCGAGGCTGGCTATTTTTCTTACGATGAAATAGAAGTGAATGGTGCCAAAATCCGCCCGGTGGATGTCACCGCCAAGTTGCTATTCCCCAAATGGAAACTCAAACCCGGCGAGGGCGATTTCACCGTCATGCGCATAGAGGTGGCGGGAGAGGGGAGGACTTTTACCTATGACCTCCTCGATCGGTACGACCCAGCCACAGATACCATCTCCATGGCCCGCACGACGGGCTACACCTGCACGGCGGTAGCTAACTTGGTGCTTTCCGGACGGTTCGGGCGAAAAGGCATCTGCCCTCCGGAGTTTATTGGTGCGGAGAAGGGTGCCTTCGAGCACGTGCGGGCTTACCTTGAAGAGAGAGGGGTGGTTTACAAAAGCACCGTTTCCCGGTGAACAAAGGTATTTACATATTGCTGCTCCACCTCCCGGCTACCCAGGCTATCTGCGTGGGCAAACTTGGGGAATTCCATTTTAAAAAAGGATGGTACGCTTACATCGGCTCTGCTATGAACAACCTCGATGCCCGAATAGCACGGCATTTGAAGCCTGAGAAAAAGCTGCATTGGCACATTGACTATCTGCGGCAGATGGCCACCTTGGATGAGGTGTTCAAGTTTGAAAGCAGAGCATTTGGCGAATGTGAGTTGAGCAGGAAGGTGGCATTATTTGCCGATGGCACTCCGGTGCGGAAATTCGGGGCGTCGGACTGCCATTGCTTGAGCCATTTACATTTTTTTGAGGAGAAGCCCAATTTTAAAGATTTGGTATTTACCGGTGATTCACCTACATCAGGTGCGGTCTGAAATTTTAGAAACCATGAAGAGAATCCCCGTAACGAGCAAAGGCAGCGAGATGAGCAGAAAGGTATAGGTGGAGTGATAAGTGCCAAAATAAATCGTAAACGCCAGCCCCAAAATCAGGAACAGGACTCCGCCCACGATACGGTATTGCCAGGCCACCACGAGGCAAAGTACCGTCAAAAAGGAGGGTATCAAATGCATACCAAAAGCTTTTATCTGCTCGCCTAAATCAGGCTTTCCCGTAAATGCATCCAGCGCAAACATCGAAATCAGCAGGATGTACAGGATGGCAAGTATTCGTGGTATCCATGTTAGCCTTCGTTGCATATTGTTACTTGTTATACTTTTGAACGCCAGGTTTTGTCCATTTGACATTTGCTATTCAACTTTAGCCATCTGGGTAATCGGGATGCAGCCAGTACCAAATAGGCTTAGTACAAATAGTGAGGGCAATGAA
>SCUG01000033.1 GCA_004297645.1 Saprospiraceae bacterium
GTTCAAGTCTCCTGACTTGAACCGCATATCAGCATGTCTCTGACATGCGTAACCGCCACACCACATTCGCTGGCTTACTCATGTCGGAGACATGAAAATACCGGGTTCAAGTCTGTAGACTTGAACCAGCGTATCTGGAGACTTGAACCAGCGTAGAAAAAAATGATGGGCGGCCTTTGCTTCCTTGTGGACCATAAAATGTGCGCAGGCGTCGTGGACGACAAATTCATGGGCCGCATCGATCAAGCCATTTACGAAGAGGCGCTCACCAAAAAAAGCTGCCGGGAAATGGACTTCACCGGCCGCCCGATGAAAGGCTACGTCTTCGTGGAGCCGCAGGGTATTGATTCGAACAAAGACCTGGAATACTGGGTGCAACTTTGCCTGGATTTTAACCCGAAGGCGAAGTCGAGCAAAAAGAAAAAGTAATAGCAACAACCCTTCGGAACGCCATACTCATTTGGTATCGGGAAAAATGAAACAAAAAAGGCTTGCTTTTAGCATCAAAAAACGGCGCCCAGACATGCGCTCCTTACCGTTATTGACTTACATTAGGGCCACTTTTTTCCTAAAATAATAAACATGCTGCGAAACTACTTACCTGCCAGCTTTTTGCTGGGCGTAGTCCTCATCTTTTTTACCCCAAATTTATATGCCCAAAACACGCCCGCCGACAGCCTGCGCCGTGCGTTTAACCTGGAAAAAAAAACCTCAAAAAAGCGGACTACTACTACGAATGGGCTTACCTGCTGCTCAACGAAAAACCCGAAACCGGCCTCGCCACTGCCGATACACTGGAACTTTTGGCTAAAAAAACCGGCAGCAGGAAAAACCTGTCGAGGGCTGAATACTTGCGGGGTATGGCTTATTCGGAACAGGGAAAATTTCAGGATGCCCTGCCCCACCATCGCCAGGAACTGGCTTATGCGCTCCAAACCGATGACCTCGAACTGCACGGCAAAGCCCTCAATTCCCTCGGAAATGTCTTCCATAACATGGGGCGCAATGACAGCGCCATCGTTTACCTGCTGCAATCGGCGAAGGTGAAGGAACAGGTGGGCAACCAGAAAGACCTGGCTGCTTGTTACGCCAACATCGGCAATGTTTTCAGCGATGAAAAAGCCTCGGACAAGGCTATCGGGTACCTTGAAAAAGCACTCAAAATCCGCCTCAGCCTGCCACAGGGAGAAAAAAGCGCCATCATCACCTACAACAACCTTTCGGTAGCCTACAACGGAGCAGGCAACAACGATAAGGCCATCGAGTACGCACAGCGTGGTTATGAACTGGCCGAAAAATCGGGCAACAAATTCCTGGCGGGCGTGCTGGCGGGCAGCCTCAGCCATCTTTGGTTGGAAAAAAAGGAGTTGGACAAATCCATCAAACTGGGGGAAAAATCGGTGAACCTGCTGGCGGAACTGAACCGCCGTGCCAATATTGTTTATCCTTATGCCACCCTCTCCGAAACCTGGTGGCGCAAGGGCAATTTCACCAAAGCGCTGGAAACCAACCGCCTGGGCTACGCCATCATGGAAGAGTTGAAGCTCATCGAGCCGCTGGAAGTTTATTACGAGAATTTCGCCAATGTTTACGAAAGCATGGGCGAGCACAAGCAGGCGCTTTTTTGGTTTAAAAAAATGATGGTACTCGACGATTCGCTGTTCAACAAAGAAAAAATAGCGGCTATCGCCGGGGTGGAAGCAAAGTTTGAATCGGAAAAAAAAGAAGCGCAGTTGGCGAAACAGCAGTTGGAAATAGAACGCGAGGCTTCGCAAAAAAAGACCATCCTCATGGGGGCCGTTGCTGCCTTCCTGGCCCTGGCCGGAGGGTTTTATTATTTCCGCAGCAAACAAAAAATCAGGCAAAAAGAAGCCGAACTCGCCGCCCAACTCGAACACGCAGAAGCGGATAAGTTGCGGGAATTGGACGCCCTGAAATCCACCTTCTTCGCCAACATCAGCCACGAGTTCCGAACGCCGCTCACCCTCATCATCAGCCCGGTGGAGCAGATGATGAACAGCACTTTCCAGGGCGATTTTCAAAAATACTACCGCATCATTCACCGCAACGGCAAACGTCTGCTCGACTTAGTGAACCAACTGATGGATTTGTCTAAATTAGAAAGCGGAAAATTGAAATTAGAAGCCTCGGAAGGCGACTTGGGCGGGTTCGTGAGTGCCGTGGCGGGTTCGTTTGAAAGTTTGGCAGTCAGGCAGCAGGTTGACTTGCAGATTGATATTCCTAAAGAACCAGCCGTTTGTTTTTTCGACCGTGACAAGGTGGAGAAAGTGCTCGTAAACCTGGTTTCGAATGCCTTTAAGTTTACCGGGGAGGGAGGAAAGGTGCAGGTAGAGTTGTTGCCGCACAGTGCTAACAGCACTTCAAGTGCTGTTAGCACTTTGGTCGTGCAAGACACGGGCATGGGCATCCCGGCGGAGCAGTTGCCGCACCTGTTCGAGCGTTTCACCAAAAGCAGCCTGTCGGAAGTGCAGGCGGGCAGCGGCATCGGGCTGGCTTTGGTGAAAGAACTGGTGGAGTTGCACGGCGGAAGCATCGGGGTGGAAAGCGAGGAGGGGAAGGGGACGGTGTTTACGGTGACGCTGGCGGTGGGCACGGAGTTTTATAAAAAGGAGGAAATCATTGAAGAAACTTCAGATTTCGGACTTCGGATTTCGGAAAACTCAAAGCAAGATGTAACAATTCCGGAGCCGTCTGCTCTCAATTCTGAATTCAAAAATCTGAAATCGGGATTCGGGAAACCCCTCCTCCTCCTTGCCGAAGACAACCCCGACGTGCGCTCGTACATCGCCGACACGCTGGCGGCAGACTATAAAATCATTGAAGCTGAAAACGGCAGACTGGCCCTCGAAAAAGCCCTCGAAACTACCCCCGACCTCGTCATCACCGACGTGATGATGCCCGAAATGGACGGCACTGAGTTTTGCAAACAACTGAAAGCCAATGAAAAAACCAGCCACATCCCCATCGTCATGCTCACCGCCAGGGCGGGGCAATCCGACAAATTAGAAGGCCTGCAAACCGGCGCCGACGATTACCTCGTGAAGCCGTTCGATGCCCGTGAATTGCGGGTGCGGGTAGCTAACCTTATTGAACAAAGGAAAAAATTGCAGGAATATTACCGCCGCTCGCTGACGGCCTTCTCCCCTGCCCCGGTGGAAGCGGAAAGCATGGATGCCGTTTTCCTGCAAAAAGTCAGGGAAGCAGTGGAAGCCAACCTCGACGACGAAAATTTCAGCGTGGTGGAATTGGGCAACAAAATCGGCATGAGCCGCAGCCAGTTGCACCGCAAGTTGTCGGCGCTCACGGGTTTTTCACCCAACGAAGTCATCCGGAATATGCGGCTGGAGCGGGCCAGGCAGTTGCTGGAGAAAAAAGCAGGAACAGTTTCGGAAATTGCCTTCCTCTGCGGGTTTAGTTCGCCTGCATATTTCAACAAGTGTTTTAAAGATTATTTTGGAAATACACCGGGAGAAATTGCCTGAGGCCGGGGTTCCAGGCTGAACGGAATGCCTGCGTGAACAGTGCGTGAGAAGGGGCAACCATAAGCGGGCGCTCAGGGCTTTCCCCCCATTTTTTGGCGGGTTTAATTTTCGGTGAAATCTATTTTCCGGTAAAGTTCGTCGAGGGAAATAGCGCCTTCATTCAGGACAGGGACAACCTCGCCGGGCTGTTCGAAAACCTGCGCCGTCCAGTTGTTTTCCCGTTGGTGGCTCACCACTTTCCGTTCTGTGCTTTCGATAAAAAGGACTTGTTGCAGGGAGGGGATTTTTTGGTAATTTTTAAACTTCCGGTTGAGGTCGTAATCTCTGTTGGATGCGGACAACACTTCCACGATGAGCACAGGGTTGGCGATGGCTGTCATATTGCCACGCAAAGTGACCCGCTCGGATTTGCCTTTTACCACCACGCAGTCCGCATTGTAGTGCCGCTTGACGAAGCCGGGGATGTGGAGGGCGAGGTTGCTGCCGTACACGCTGAAAATGTCTTCGTTCAAAAGCAAAAAGAGAAGGTGACCAATTTTGACCATTAGTTTTTCGTGCAGTTCAGTTGCGTATCCCATAAATGAAATGATTTTTCCTTCATCGTACTCGATGCGGTATTCGCACTCCTCCAGCAAATCGAGAAACTCCTCCCAGGTGGCAGGTAAGCAAAGCTCCTCGCCGTATTCAAGGCGCTCGTCGAGGGTGACCGGGACTTTAGTGATTACTTCCATGTCGTGGATTTTTTTGCTTTGAACGATAGTGGGATATCAGGCGATCATTTTGCGCAGGCAAACTTTGTAGCCGGGCATGGCTTCCGAGGCGATTTCATCGTCAAACGAAAAACGGTGGCTTTCAAACTCTCCATCTTTTAGCAGGTACTGGGTCACGGTTTCTTTCTTCAAATCAATCAGCCAGTATTCCTGCACGCCGAAGACCTCGTAAGTATGCTTTTTGTGGAGCATCTCCTTGCGGGTATTGCCGCCGGAAAGTATTTCCAGTACCAAGTCGGGAGCAGACTCGATTTTCTTTTCACCAATGATGCTAAGGCGTTCTTTCGAGATGAAAAGGACGCCGGGTTGGAAAGTGTTGAATTTGTCGAACAGGGTGTCGAGCGGGGCGGTGTAAACTATGCCTAATTGCTTGGATTTGGCAAAAGATTTCATATCGGAGTAAAGTTCTCCGGCGATGTCCTGGTGAAGTGGTGTTGGTGACGGCATGTGCATGATTTGACCATCCAGCAGTTCGTAGTTACCGCTGTCAGGGGGCGTGAGGCGGGCGTAATCCTCGTAAGTGAGGCGCTTTTTTTTGGACTTGAATGGGCGGGATTTTTCTGCTGCCTGTGAAATCATGTGACCAATTTTTGATAGATTTTAAAATCACTTTGACAAAGATAGGCTTTTTCAGACTAAACCTAAATATGCCTTTTTTCTCCTTTAAAACCTTTGAACCCCTGTAAATAAAAGGTTTTTAATGCTTGCGACAAATCTGCTATTCCCTGCGACAAATCTGATATGCCGCCCGCATCCCCTGCCCGCATCTTTGCACCGTGCTTCATTGGAGAAGCGAAAATCAAAATCAATCACAACTAAAATTTTCAACCATGAAAATGTCATTTTTCAGCTTTATCATTCTCTTCGTTTCCAGCTTGTTTGCCCCCATCGCACAGGCACAGACCGACAACCAAGCCACTTTTGAGGCGTATTTGAAAACCGTGTACGACGCCTACGAAACGGGTGGTTATGACAAATTAATGCAGCACTATGCTCCCACAGCCTCCGAAATCGGTCCCGATGGACGCTTGATTTCTGGTCTGTCAACCCTCAAAGCCGCTTGGGACGAAATGGACAAAATGCTGGACGCCAAGCCCAAATTCACTTACCAGCTCACCTCTTGGCGGCTTGTCACACCGGACGTTGCGCTCATCACTTGGGATACCGAAGACGAGTTTCAGATTCAGGGACAAAAGATAGTCGGCAAGCACACCGCTTCGGCCTTGCTGCGCAAAGAAAAGGGCAAGTGGCTCATCGAGCACGACCAACTCACGCCAAAAATGGAATTCCAGATACCCGGCCAGCAGGCTGACCTCAATGCAATCAAGGCGCTTGGGAATGAGGCCTATGCAGCATTTGGGGCACGTGACGCTGCCCGTTTCGCCGCCTGCTATACCGAAGACGTGAAGTTCGTTGACCCATTTGGCAACATTATCAAAGGTAGGGCGGCTTTTGAGCAGGCCCATGCCGAACTGTTTAAGACCATGGCCAATTTGCCGGAAGGCAAGGTAGAAATTGCCGGCATGGACATCCACTTTGTCAACCCCGACGTAGCCATCTGTCAATGGACGCACAAGCAGACCATGACAATAAACGGTAAAGCCATGACCGAGGAGACCTCCCTGATGAATACTTGCCTTCGTGTGGACGGCAAATGGTTGGTGGCTGCCATGAGCTTGACGCCGGTAAGGCCGATACCGGGGATGGCAGCGCCAGGCCACTAATAAACCGGGTGGGTTGGCAAGTGAAATCCATCATTTGCCAACCACCGTCTTGTTTTGACCAATATCCTGTATCATTTGTGTCAAATTCTAAAAAGGCTTTCACCATGCAAAATTCATCTATACCACCAATCACCCAAGCTTTCCAATTCGTCGGTGGCTTCGCCCTCACGCAAGCCGCCAAGGCCTTCGTCGAGTTGGGCATTCCAGACTTCTTGAAAGATGGCGTCCAAACAGCAGACGAAATCGCCACCCATTGTGGCACGCACCCGGAGACCACTTTCCGCTTCCTGCGCTTCCTGTCTAAACAAGGACTGGTGGAAATTGATGGCAAGGACTGCCGCCTGACCCCGGTGGGAAACTTTTTCCGTACCGATGTGCCGGTCAATTTAACCAAAGCCCTCCAAATCGCAACTTTTGAGCCTTGGCAGCAGGTGTGGGCGAACTTGGGATACACCCTCCGCACAGGCGAAAAAGCATTCACATACGTCCACAAACAAGAACCTTGGGAGTACCTGTCCGAACACCCGGAATACGGAAAGCCCTTCAACGAGTACCAAACCCACCTGTCGAAAATGGGCGCTGCGGCGCTCGTTGGGGCTTACGATTTCTCCGGGTTCAAAACCATCTGTGACGTAGGCGGCGGACATGGCTACTTGCTGAAAACCATTTTGGAAAAGTACCCGCAGGCACGTGGTATTTTGTTCGACCTGCCCCCGGTGGTAGCGAGCGCTGATTTAGGCGCAGCAGCCGGCCGCTGCGAGGTCGTTGGTGGCAGTTTTTTTGAAAAAATACCTGCTGCCGATTGTTTGATACTGAAATCCATCCTCCACGATTGGAGCAACGAAAAGGCCTTGGACATCCTGAAATCTTGCACCGCTTCGCTCAACCCGGGTGGCAAAATCCTCGTCATGGACATGGTCATCATGGAGGGCGGCAACCCCATGAGCTATTTCTACGACATGCACATGCTGGTGCTGTTCGGCGGGCGGGAACGCACACAGGAGGAGATGACAGAACTGTTCGGCAAGGCAGGGCTCAAAATCACCCGGTTTATCCCGACACAGGGACCGCAGTTTATAGCGGAAGCTGTGCTAAAATGATATTTTCAAATCAACTTCTTTCATTTAATAATTACCTGAATCATGAAAAAATTCCTGAAATGGACCGGCATCACCCTCCTCGGCCTGGTGCTACTCGTCCTCCTCGCTTCCTGGATACTCGCCAGCAAATTCAACAACGAGTTTGAAAAGGTTTACACCCTGACACCAGCACCTGTTGCCATCCCAACCGACTCTGCCTCCATCGAGCGGGGAAGGACGCTATCGGTTGGCTGCCGCAACTGCCACGACGTGGACATGGGGGGCAAGGTTTTTTTCGATGACCCAAACATTGGCGTGCTGCCTTCCTCCAACCTGACCAGGGCAAAAGACAGTGAAACAGAAGGCTACACGGACGAGGATTTCGTAAGGGCACTCCGGCACGGGCTGAACAAGAAAGGTAACCCCCTTATGGTCATGCCAAGCGAAGCAATTACCCATTTAAGCGACCAGGATTTGGGATGCCTCATCGCTTTTATCAAATCCCTGCCCCCTATCGAGCGGACGTTCCCTAAACGCCATTTTACCTACATGTCGCAGGTGATGGCGGGGGCAGGTTTGTTCGGCAACCTGTTCGCTTACAATGTCATTGACCATGAAGGTGCGAAAAATATCACTGCCCCGCCTATCGGCAACAGCATAGAATATGGCGCTTATGTGGCGAGGTTCGATGGCTGTAAAATCTGCCATGGCGCTAATTTCGGCGGCGGCAAATCGCCCGACCCTGTGTCGCCACCTCCGCCTGACATCACCAAAAGCGGTAACCCCGGCAAGTGGACGTTGGAGCAGTTTATCTCCACTTTCCGCACGGGAAAAACACCGGAGGGGAAGGTACTGGATGGTAAGTTCATGCCTTTTGCCGGCATAGCAGCGCTCAGTGATGTGGAGATTGAGGGACTGTACAACTACATTCAATCCCTGCCTGCGGCGAACCCGGCTGGGAATAAAATCGCCGAAAAATAACCGCCTGTTTCTCCGGGCAACTGATGTAAACTCAAAGATTATTTACCAAATTTACCGTGTA
>SCUG01000344.1 GCA_004297645.1 Saprospiraceae bacterium
CTCAGACAGCGATTCAAGCTGACTGATTTGGTTAGATCAAGTGTCCTTTTTTTGACCCCGGCAAACCAAGACCGCCACCGCCAACTGCGGGGCGGCTTTTCCCAAAGTATTTCTACCCGTATTCCTTCTTTTAAAAGCTGTGAAAACTTTGGGGCTATTTCATACAGGATTTCTCCGGCTCATTGGCTTAGCGTGGCAATGAGCTTTTTTTTTGCGGACATTAGATGGGGCGGCGATGGACGAGTAGGGGCATCATTCAGTGGGGCATTTTGGGCAAATTAGATTTCAATGCCAATTCTTCCAGCCGTTCAGGGAATTGGAAGTTGGCAAAAGCTTGCCATTAAATGGCGGATTGAAAAACAAACACAGCAAAATGAACGCGCTCCCGTCTAATATCTTCCGTCCAATATCTGCTGTCTTCAGAAAAAAACCGGCCGCCCCGAATTAACGGAAGCGGCCAGAGAAAACGTGCTAAATTTTATTCTTCGGTTTGAGGGCTGTCACGTGTGGGGTATTTTCAGAGGGGGGAATCCTGAATGGTAAGAGCTTGTTTGTTTACGTTGGGGCAAAGGTATGCCACCCGCCGGTGCAGTGCGGGTAATCACGTTAACAAAAACCTCTAATTTGGTAAACTGCCGGAAGAATGGCCGCCGGTTTCTGACGGAGAAACTCCGAAATGCTTTTTGTAGGCCTTGCTAAAATAGTTGGGATTTCCGAAGCCCACCTCGTAAGCCACGGAGGAAACAGAGTCTCCGTTTTTCTCCAGCAAATGCCGGGCGCGTTCCAAACGGATGGTGCGCAACAAGTCTCCCGGTGGCAGGCCTGCCAGCGATTTCAGCTTTTTGAACAACTGCACCCGGCTGATGCACATGGCTCCGGCCAATTGCTCTACCCCGAATCCGGCGTCGTCGAGGTGCTTGCGGATGAGCGCAAGGGTACGCTCCAGGAAAGGGTCTAAGGTAGGTGCGTCCGCCTGCGCATCTGTCCAGTCTAACCGCAAGATGGTTTGAAACCGCTCCCGTAGCAGGCGGCGGTTTTCGAGCAGATTGTGGAGGGTCAGGGCCAGCTCTTTGAGCGAAAAAGGCTTGCTGAGGTAGGCATCGGCTTTGGCATTTAGCGCATCGAGCCGCGTTTCCACGCCGGTACGGGCGGTCAGCACCAACACGGGGATATGGGAGGTGAGGTCCTCATTTTTCAATGTTAGGCAAAGCGCCATGCCATCCATTTGGCCGGGCAGCATAACGTCCGTCACCACGATGTCAGGGATTTGGCCTTCGGCCAAAGAGAACCCCTCCTCCGCCGTGCCCGCTTCGAGCACTTCGTACCCCGCCGATAGCTCCGAAGTGATAAAGGAACGCAGTTCTGCATTGTCTTCGACTAAAAGAAGAAGCGGACGCTCCGCAGGTAGCCTGGGAGTGGCCGGGGGAAAATTTTCCACAGTATTGGCTTTTTGCGGGGTGGCCTGCTCAAGCGGCAAAACGACTAAGAAGGCCGTCCCCTTCCCTTCCTCCGAAGTCAGTGAAATCTGTCCACCCAAAAGCTTGGTGAGCCGCTGCACCAATGCAAGGCCAATGCCCGAACCGGCCCTTGTGCCGTCATTGGCCAGCCCCTGCCCGAAGCGCTCGAAAATGGACGTTTGCATCTCTGCCGGAATACCCGGCCCCGTGTCGGCAACCTGGAATTGCAGCTTCCGGCCATCGTCCAAGGTGTCGAGTTGTAAGTGCACTTTGCTGCCTCCCGGCGAATATTTGATGGCGTTGATGAGCAGGTTGGAGAGTATCGTTTCCAGCTTGTCGAAGTCCACTTTGCCCCATAGCTCGTCTTCGCCGGAGGCGAAGGTCAGATGGATGCCTTTGTTGGCGGCCTGGTGCTGAAAACGCTCCACAATGATGCGCACCTCTGCCGCCACATCGCCCAGCAGGGGCGCCACGGTCATGGCGTTGGCTTCCAGCTTATTCCATTTGAGGATGTCATTGAAATGGCGCAACAACTCACGGGCTTGGTGCAGTGCCATATCTATTTCGGGGTGCGGGTGCTCCCCGGCCAGCTTTTCCAACGGGCTGATGACCAACGACAGCGGCGTGCGCAATTCGTGCGTCAGATTTACGTAAAGCTGCTCCCGGAACATCGCTATTTCCCGGTCTTTCGAGGCCAGCATTTGCAGCTCTTTCACCCGCTGCCGGCTGCGAAACACCACGTACCACACCACTGCTGCTGCCAATAACAACAGCGTCAATACGACGAGCAAAACCTCCCATACGGGAAGGTCACGTGAGTAAGTGGCGTCTCTGGTTTGGCTGAATGCAGCAAACGGGGAAAGGAGTATTATCGAAATGATGAGCGTGTGTTTCATTGGTGAATTTTTTGGCAGTTGCCAGAATGGGAAAGAGGCTGTTGCAGGTGCCACAGAGTAGATGATTTGGAAGAGCGGGGGACTGTTTACGTCATCAGTATTGTTGTTTTCGTAACGCAGGATTTTTGTCAAGCTGCCCAAAAATTCTGGCGTCATAGTTTGAGGTTTCACATTCCCAAAGGTAACGAAGCCGCCTCACCAACCAACTCCGAATCCCCTCAAATCTTCCTTCAACTGCTGCGCCGACTTATAATGGACGCCCACCAAACCTATCTTCTTCGCCGCAGCTACATTGGCAGCATTGTCGTCAATGAACACCGCAGAGGCAGGCGCCACCCCGTAACGGTGCAGTAATATTTCGTATAGCTCCGGGCGGGGTTTGATGGTCTTTTCCACGCCCGACACCACGATGCCCTCGAACCAGTGCAGGAAATCGTACCGCTCCAGCGCCACCGGGAAAGTTTCTGCCGACCAGTTGGTCAGCGCCAGCAGGCGGTGCGATTGGGCATCTTTGAGGTGGCGCAGCAGGGCCACAGTCTCCTTGACCGGGCCACCGAGCATCTCCTCCCAACGGCCGTAAAAGGCGCGGATAGGCTCCTCGTATTTCGGGAACTGAGCGACGCGCTCTTCGGTGGCCAACGCCAGCGATTTCCCGGCGTCCTGCTCTAAGTTCCACTCGTGGGTACAGATATTTTCAAAAAAATAGTCCATTTCCTCTTCGGTGCTGAAAATGGTGCGGAAGACGTAGCGGGGGTTCCAATCAATCAGCACGCCGCCGAGGTCGAAGATGATGGTATCGAGCATGTTTATGAGATGGTTCTTGTTTGGATTAAGCTTGTACAGCTTCGCTTTTAAGTTCTGCCCATTCTTGGGTAATATGGGCTACAACTTCCAATAAATAAGTGGCAGGAATATTATCAGGAAAAGATTTTTTAAGGATGGCAATTACTACAAGTTTGAGGGGCTGCCCGGGATTTGCCTCAAAGTATTCTCTTGTTAAGAGGCCAATTCTTTCCTTCTGTTTTTTCCAATACTTTGGGGAAAATAATTCGTTTCTATCAGCTTTTTCAAAAAATGCCTGCTCCCCCTTCGTGAATAGATGTTTGGTCTGAGGAGAGTAAACCATCGTTTCGCTGGATGGCCTCGCAGTAGCTGTTCTTTTTTGCTTCATCTTGAAAAAAATTGAACCGAAAGTTACCGGCTTTTGATTTGAATTTCAAACTTCTGGTAAAAATGCGCGGGGTTGTAAATCTCCATTCCCTTTTCCCAAATACCCCTTGCCTCAAAGATTTGTTCAATCTCGTGTTGCCTTCTTTTGAAAATGGCGTTGTAAAAAATCAGTCTTTTTTCATCTATCGCTTCTATTTCCAGAATGGCATCCGGGTGTTGCTCAAAAAATTCATAGACCGCCTTGGCAACGGTTGAAATTACTTTTACCGGATCCCGATTGTTCGAAATATCCTCGTCGTGTAGTTCTTCGCCAATGATGTCCCCAAAGGCAAGGTTGTACCGGCTTTCTGCCAATCTTTCAAACAGGACGAATTTGTCTATCACTCTTTTTTCCCCAATGCTTTTGAAACGGAAGTGCCGTTTACTGGCACTTGCCAATAAAGGGTAGTGCTCCTTAATCATCGCGCATGTTTTCTAAAATGGCGTAACAATTAACGTCCAGACCTCATGCCTCAGACCTAAGACCTTCCACTTCATCCGCCGTTTTCGGAATCGGCTTGCCCAAGATTCGATGGCCGTTTTCAGTAATCAGCACATTGTCTTCGGTGCGCACGCCGCCGAACCTGCGGTAGGCGTCGAGTTTGTCGTAGTTGATGAAATCGGTGAACTTGCCCGCTGCCTTCCATTGGTCTATCAGTTCGGGGATAAAGTAAATGCCAGGCTCCACGGTGAGCACGAAGCCGGGTTCGAGCGCACGGGCCAGCCGCAGGTAGGCCGTGCCGAATTGCGTGCTGCGCTCCATGCCCTCGGAGTAGCCGGTGTATTGTTCGCCGAGGTCTTCCATGTCGTGAACGTCGAGGCCGAGCATGTGGCCGAGGCCATGTGGGAAAAAGAGCGCATGAGCGCCCTGCGCCACAGCCTCGTCGAGGCCGCCCTTCATCAGGCCGAGGCCTGCCAGGCCACCGGCCATGCGGCGGGCTGCTGCGAGGTGCACCTCTTTGTAGGTGATGCCGGGTTTGCACATTTCGATGGAACTCACCTCGGCATCGAGCACGATGTCGTAAATTTCGCGTTGCTGTTGCGTGAATTTTTTGGCCACGGGGAGGGTGCGGGTGATGTCGCCGGCATAGTGCATGGCGGTTTCGGCGCCGAAGTCGCCGAGCACCAACTGCCCTTCTTTCATCGTGTTGCCGTGGTAGTGGTTGTGGAGGGTCTGGCCATTTACCGTGAGGATGATGCCGTAGGATATGTCGCCGCCCATGCCGGTGGCGATGCCCTGGGCGATGCCCGCCAACTGTGATTCCTTTTTGCCTGCGGCAACGGCCCTCATCACGGCCACGTGCATGGCGCCGGTGATGTTCACGGCCCTTTCCATTTCGGCCACTTCTTCTTCCGATTTGTGGGAGCGCAGCGCCACGATGGCTTTGATGAGTTCCACCGACGATTTTTCCTTCAGCTTCGGCGCCGCGGTTTTGAGCGCTCCGCTCAACAACAGCATGTTGTCGTGGCGGTAGGGCGGGGTGAAATGCACCGTGCGCCCGTCCTTGACGGCTTTTTTCAAAAAAGCAGGCAAGCCGCCGGAGGGTAGCGTTTTGGCAACGCCCACCTTGGCGGCGCGGCTGGCCAGCGTGGGGTGCGGCCCCGTCCAGACGATGTCCTCCACCGTCAGTTCGTCGCCGAAAATGATGGTCTGGTTTTCATCCAAATCAATGACGGCGGCCAGGCCGGGCTGGTCAATGCCGAAGAAATAGAGGAAGTTGCTGTCCTGGCGGAAGCGGTACACGTTGTCTTTGTAATTCATGCCCACGTCGTTGTTGCCCAAAAAGAGCAATACGCCGGAGGGGATTTGTTTTTGGAGTTGTTCCCTGCGCTGGGTGTAGGTTTTTGTTGAAAACATTTTAAGAAATTGAGAGTGAAGAATTAAGCATCCACCGAATCGTACACCACCACTTTGCTCCAGAGGTGGGAGTAGTCTTCGACGAATTTTTTGTGAATGGGGTCCACCTGATAGGCGTCCTGGTCTGCTTTTGTTTTGAAAAATGCCAGCCAGGAAACGGCATAGCTGCCGTCCACCACCTCGCGGGGTGTGCCGGCGGGATGGCCGATGTGGTAACTCTTGATGGTTTTCACCGTGGCCAATTTCTGCAATCCCCCGATGAGCATGTGGATGTCATCTTTGCTTTCAGGGGTTTTCAACCAAAAGTAAACCTGGTGAACGAAGATGTTCTTCATGGTTTTCGGTTTTGATGCAAAACCGGCACTACCAGCCAACGGCAGCATAGCCGTAGCCCCGGCAGTTTTGATGAAGCGGCGGCGGGATGGGTTTTTCATTTTCTTTTAAATCAGAGTTTGTTTGATCTTAACCGGATGGCTGGCAGTCACCGGCTAATTTTGCCTCTGTTGTTATGCACTCAATTTCAATAAACCGCTACCTTCCTGACCCCGAAATTTCCGCCGGCCAAGCTATTAATTCGCAGCCAATACATGCCCGGTGGCAGGCCGTTTGTTTCGAGGTGGTGAGTTAAACGGGTGCCGGAAGGCTGCACTGTTTCAGTTTTTAGCACCCGGCCCGTAGCATCGAAAAGCCTCAAAATTACGGGGCCAGAATCCGGCATCACACCGTCCACAGTAAAGGCGCTGGTGGCAGGGTTGGGGAACACATTTATGCCGGCGAGGGCATCAACCTCCGTCGCGGAGGTGGCCATGTTGAGGAAGCCTCTGGCGAGGGCGTAGTCGCCGGGCAGCAGGGTGTCCACGCGGATGAAACCGTTGCCGTCAGTGGTGCTGCCTATGGCGATGACTTCGTAGTACGGGTACTCGCCCCACGGCACGCCGGGACGCGGCCGCCACACGAGGATGAGGCTGTCCTCGTTGCCGTTGGTGAGGTCGTAGTCGAAATCGTTTTCGCTGGCGCCACGGTACTGAATGGTTGTTTTGGCCCTGAACCCCGGCGGGATGATGCCGCCAACGCGCCAGTAATGCGTGCTCGAAATTTTCACGTAGTTGGGGTTCGGCACGATGGGGTCGGGTGCCACCCAATAATGAATCACGCTGACCAAAGCAGAGTCGGTGACGGCTTTTGCCTGCAAGTTGATCAGCTCGGTGAAGTCGAGGCTGATGTCGCCGGTTTGGTGCACCACCGTGCGGCTTTGCATGCGGGCGAGGTTGAGCGTATTGTCGTCGTTGAGCACCTGCCACACCGGCTGAAAGGGCACGGTTACCGTGGCCGTGGAGAATTCTCCCGACACCATGATGGTAGCAGAATAGCGGTTCCAGTTTACATCGAAAAAAGTAATTTCCAACGGCACGTTGGTGTGAAAATGCGGCGCGTGGTGGAGCTTTTGCTGCACGTACACGGTGGCGAGGTATTCTCCCGGCACAGGCGTAGATTCTAAGTTGACCGAGTCCAGTTCATAGGCAGCATAGCCGGGGCTGTAAATCCAGTCGTCGAAAAAGGAGGTCATATCCACGCCGGTATTGGCGGTAAGTTGGTCGCGGAACTGCCCGGCATCCACGGATTCTAAGCCATAGACTTGGAGGATGGAGGTCATGCCTTGGGAAAACAGGGTGTCGCCGAGGTAGCCGCGCAGGTTGTGCATCACCGAGGCTCCTTTGTTGTAGGTGTGGGTGCCGTAGGTGTACTCGTAGGGCATGGGGGAAAGCGCCAGGTAATTGCCGCCGTCGTCGAGATGGGCGTGTTTCAGCACGTCGTAATGGTTGTTTTTCACCACATCTTTAAAATAGTCTTTGCCGAAGGTATATTCTGCGAAAAGGTGCGAGCCGTACTCTGCGTTGCCCTCTTTAATCCACATATTTTCGGGGCAACTGAGGGTGGTGATGTTGCCCCACCAATGGTGCGCCAGTTCGTGAGACATTAGCCGGTTCATGCCGAAGGTCGGGCCGCCGCCAATGGAGAAATCGGGGAAGGCGATGAGCGTGGCATGCTCCATAGCGCCAGCCGTCGTCATCACGTAGCCCACCTGCCCCCAAATGTAGGGGCCGTACCAGGCTTCGAGGGCATCCACGGCATCGCCGAGGTAAGTGAACGCCAGCACCATATCCGAGCTGTCGGGCGCTTTGCCAACGAGCAGAGTGGGGTAATCGCCGTAAACGCCGGAGTGCATGCCATTGACCTCGATATAGTTGGAGGTGGCGGAGCCAACGAGGTAGGTCGGCAGCGGCAGGTTCATGCGGTACTGCCGCATGATGGTATCGCCGCCGAGGCTGATCTGGCCGAGAAATTCGCCGACGGCGTAGCCTTTTCTGCCACCGTTGGAAACGATGTTGATGTCGTAGGTGGCGCGCTCCACGAAGTTGTCGAAGCAGGGGTGCCAGCTACGGCCGAAATTAAAGGGGTTGGAGGCCAGCCCGATGCCGAGGTTGTAGGCGATGTTGTCGTCGAACACCATGCCGCCGAAGCCGCTGGGGTCGGCGGTGGGGTGGCCGTGGTAATACACGCTGACGGTGGTGGTGTCGCCAATGCCGAGTGGCGCCGGCAGTGCCACATCGAGCAGAAGACCATCGTAGCTGAAGCTAAGTGGACCCGACGGGCCGGTCACCGAATCCACGGTGAGGTTGAGCAGGTCGAGGGGCACAGCCCCGATGCCGTCTTTTTTTGCCGTCAGGCTGATGGTGCAACTGGCGGTGATAACTTTTTGCGCAAAGTTGGTCACGTCCAGCGTGATGGCATAATTGAGAATGTCAATGCTGTCGCTGCGGGCATTGCTGCCGCAAATGAGGGCTTTTTCCGCGTCGGTCAGCGGATGAAGCGGGATTTGGTTTTTGGCATAATGGCAGCCGTATTTCAGGGGTTCATCTTTTGGTTGTGCTTGCGCAAAAACATAAGACAGGAGGAATAAGACAGAGAGGGTAAATCGTAAGGGTGTACTCATTTTGGCGTCTTTTTTTGTTGGGCAGCCAAATTAGAACGCCCGAATGAAGGCGCAAAACTTTACCCTGTTTTTTGGGGAATATGTTTGCACCGTACCAAACAGCCGGGTATAAAAAAGCGGACAGCCCCGAAGCCACCCGCTTTGCCAAACACTATCTACCTTTCATGATTTTAATGCCTGCTACTGTGGCAATAAAACACTATCAATGACATAGACCAAACCGTTGGAGGCTTTGACAACGCCCAAAACAGTAGCGTCGTTGATCATTATTTTATCGCCATCACGATGTACAGTGACTTTGCCGCCGTTGGCCATGCCGAGGGTCATGCCGTCTTGCAGCATCACGTCGGTGAGTGCGGAAGTGGTCACGTGGTATTTAAGGATGTTGGTCAGGTCAGCTTTTTTTTCAGGTTTCAAAAGCCCTTCGACGGTACCGGCAGGAAGTTTTTCAAAAGCAGCATTGTTCGGAGCGAACACGGTGAAGGGGCCAACGTTGGCGAGCACGTCCACCAGTTCAGCAGCCTTCAAAGCGGTGACTAAGGTGGTGTGGTCGGCAGAGCCGATGGCTACTTTGACGATAGTGGGTTCGGAGTTTCCGTCCTGAATGTCAGCCTGCCCGGCATTGGCCGGGGCCTGCGTGTCAGCAGTGGCAGTTTGGCCTTCGCCTTCGCCTTGGCAGGCGGTGAGTCCCAAAGTGAGGCCGGTAGCAAGTAATGCTATAAATAGAAGCTGATTTTTCATAAAAATTGAAGTTTAAGGATTGCTTGTTTTTTTCAAAAGCCGGATAAAAGTATCCGAATATGCAAAGGTGAAGGATGACTTCGCTCAATGGCCGGAGTGACTTTTGTCACGCAATGCCACTGCCGTTGTTCTGACAATAGTCAGCGGGCGGTTTGATTTTGGTCATGCCGGTTCGCCCGGGCAGTTCTTTTTATTTGTAGCGCTTGCCCGGACTAATTCTGTCCTTTTAAAAATGAAGAAAATGATGACCACAGAAATTCAATTTGTAAACCTGAAAAAAGACCCCGTTTTAGAAAACATGATAGCCACAAGGCTGGCCCGGCTGGAGAAAAAATACAGTTGGATGGAGGCGGCTCGCATTTTTTTAAAAGATGAAAATTTTACCAACGGCAAAGACAAAATCTGTGAAGCCATTCTCAGTGTGCCGGGACCCAACATCTTCACCAAATCTACTGAAGAGAGCTTCGAAGCTGCTATCGCCCAAACTTTTGAAGACTTAGAAAAACTGCTGCACCGGCACAAGGGGAAAATGTACAAGAGCTGAACAAGGTGCCATCTTGCCGGCCTAAAAGTTTAAAAAATATCTCTTGGAAAATTCGTCTTCCCCGCGGGCTTATTTCTATACCGTAACATTCGCCTAACGGTGCGCCATTGGCCGCCTGTAAAGGCATCATTCAATAACAACGGCATTTAAAATATAGCGTAATGAAAAACTTATGCTACTTATTCATTCTCGCCGCAGGCCTAATACTCACCGCCAGCTCCAGCGATAAAAAAAAACAATGACAGCAAAGACGAAAACACGGAAACATCAGGCAACGACTCCAACGGCGAAGGCAACAACTCTGACCCTAAGAATATGCAGGATGCCATGCAAAATGCCAGAAAGGCCATGAAAGACTTTCAAGGCGGCGAGCAGGTGAAAGTGGTGCCATTCCTGGAATTGCAGGAATTTCTGCCCGAAAAATTGGCCAGCTTCGGGCGTCAAAACAACAACAGGCACGCCACCAGCGTCAGTAGCAGGGCCAAAAAGAAAATGAACAGGTACGATGTATGGGCAATCAGAAATTTGAGTATAGTCTTTAGCCAGCCCTGCCCGTAAAAGCGCTTCATGGCAATCACCAGATACACGGGGAGCGCAAAAAACGCAAATGGTGAGATGGCGGTGCCAGCGTATTTGTCAATGAGCAGGGTGAGGCTGATCAGCAGAAACACGAACGCGTGTGTATGAAATGAAAACACTAAGTGCTCGTAGTAATAGAACGGCCGGCGAATGTAAAGCAACTTAAGCAGTACGGCCAGCATAGGCATCATAATGAGCATCATCCACAGGACGTTTCCGATGAGGTAAAAAACCAGCTTGTCTGCTGCTTTCAGTATCCTGATATTTTGCATAAAAATCAACCGCTTCCAGAAGCCTTCGATGCCGTACTTATCTGCAATCCCTTTTTCATCCATCCTCATCATGTCTTCTATGGCCACCTCGTCACTGCCTTTTCTGCCATCACTGGCGTTTCCCAATTGCAGCGCATATCTGATTTCTATGCTGTCTTTACCTGCAAGGTCTTCTCCTTTTGCGTATTGCTCCAGCAGGGTGTCAAAAGCGACGCCCACCTGCGGTTCGGGAAACTGGCTGCGTAGCGCTCCGCGCAAAGAGTCGAGCCGTAGAAACTCCTCGTGCCGGACGTGGCGGGTCTTGCGGGTTTCCCAGATTGAGTTGATTTCTGAAAGTTGATTTTCATTGATGAAGATGGAGGTAATCGCAATGAGCAACGCCCCCGCCACTAAGAAAAGCCGCACCGGGTGGTAATACGGAATATGCCGCCCTTTGAAGTATTCCACGGTTAACCTGCCCGGAAACAGCAGCGCCTTCAGGGTTCTGAATATACGCAAATCGAGGTTGAGCAGGGAACCGGAAAACTCGTGCAACAACTCGCCGAAGGTGAGCCGCCCATCGGTGTTTTTCTGCCCGCAACGCGGGCAAAATTTCGCCGCAGGCGGAAGTGGTGTCTGGCAATTGCGGCAAATGTCTTGTGGCTGGTTTTCCATGATGCGCTATTTTTGCAGCCAATTTAAAGAAAACCAAACACCGGCATGCAAAAAGCCCAGCAAGAATCCATTTACGACCTCGTCATCATAGGTGCCGGCCCTACCGGGCTGTGCTGCGCGATAGATGCGAAAAAAGAGGGCTTGGATTATCTCGTCATTGAAAAGGGGGTATTGGTCAATTCCATTTTTCACTTCCCCACCAACATGACCTTTTTTTCTACTTCGCTGAAATTGGAAATCGGGCAAACGCCATTCATTTCGCATGGCGATAAAGCCACCCGCCGGGAGGCCCTCGAATATTACCGCCGGGTCTGCGAAAGCTGGAAACTGAACGTGAAACTGTACGAGGAGGTGACCGGCATGGTGCGGCTGCAAGACGGCACCTATGAAGTTCAAACCACGAAAGGCAGCTACCACAGCCGCGCCGTCGTCGTGTCCACTGGCTTTTACGATACGCCGAGGATGATGGGCGTGCCCGGCGAAGACCTGCCGAAAGTGAAGCACTTCTACGACGAGGCCCACCCCTACGCCGGGCAAAAAGTGCTCGTCGTCGGCGCCGCCAATTCGGCCTGCGACGTGGCCTTGGAAACGTTTTACAAAGGCGCCGAAGTGACCATGGCCGTGCGCGAAGAGGGCATCTATGAAAAGGTGAAATATTGGATACTTCCCAACATCGAAAACCGCATTGCCGAAGGCAGCATCAAAGCATACTTCCGCTCCACGGTTAAAGAAATCCGACCCAAAGAGGTTGTGCTCACCACCCCGGATGGTGAGGTCGTTTTGGAAAACGACTTCGTGCTCGCCATGACCGGCTACCAACCCAATTATGCTTTTTTGGAAAAAATTGGCCTCGCCATCAACGTTGACGGCGAGCGCACTCCGCTGATGAACCCGGACACTTTCGAATCGAACCTGCCCAACGTCTATGTGGCCGGGGTGCTACAGAGCGGCCTGAACACCAGCAAACTTTTCATCGAAAATACCCGCCACCACGGGGAGGTGATTATTTCGCATATTCTGGGGCGGAGGAAAGGTTGGGGAGAGGGCTGAGGATGGGGCTGTTCCTGCTTTTTTTCAAGATTAAAAGAAGGAGTGAACTATACTGTCGAGCGTTAGGTTTTGTCCATCCCGGGTATTTGGCGCTGGCTTCGCTGGCTTAGGGGTTTGGGGGCGAAGCCCCCAATATCCCCTCCCCCCGGC
>SCUG01000345.1 GCA_004297645.1 Saprospiraceae bacterium
TCAAAACCCTGCCGCTCGAAAAGACTGCGTAATTTTGGAAAACTCCCATTAATTTATGAGGGGATACGAGATTTCCATCTTTCATGGTGCAACGTAAACTGCCACAGTTTTAGCAGGTGAGGAAAGTACCACTTGCTGCCACCCCGTTCTTTTATTTTCTCATCGCTAATTTTCCGCCAAGCCAACCCATCGGAATGTAAGCGCCCGCCAGGTCAACGACGGTGAACCATGCTGGTGAGGGCAGCATGAACACATTGGCGATGCCACCGATAAGAAAGAAAGCCCCGATGCCCAATGCGAATTTCATCTTGTGGGTGGCCGCTATCAGGCCCGCCGCAGCGGCACCGGCCAACGTACCGGTAGCATGAGCCAAAAACGGGAAAACGAAATGCTTGGGTTCAAACAGGTGCATGGCGGATTTCAGGCTCTCCATGCTGGTCACATCCACTCCCTCCGGTGGCGGGATGATGGAACTACTCAGCATGATAATCCCCATGTTCACGCCGCTTCCGAGGATGATACCCACAACTATGGCCAAAATATTTCTCATGGTTCGATTCATGTTCGTTTTTAGTTTTATTCGCCAATTGGCAGCAATACGTTTCGTTTGATGGTCACTGGGAAACTATCCAAAGAAAGGTTCTTTACCTAAAAATGAAACCTGGAAGTCCGCATGATACGGCTTCCAGGTATCTTCTTATTGTGCGTAGCTTCCGCCTAACGGAAAATTTCCTTCAAGTCCAATTCAATGCCCAACGGTTCGTCTGTGAGAATGTCCCGGTAGGTGAAATTCCGGTACTCTCCCGGTTCGCTGAAAACGTAAATACTGCGGAGCGAAGGCAGCACCAGCCAATAGGATTTCACGCCTTTTTTAAAATATTCCGCAGACTTTTGAATAAGTTCCGTCAGGTCCTGGCTTGGCGATAGTATTTCAATGACGCCGAGCGGCGCTTCTTTCATGTGTACCGTATCCTCTTCGGGAACGAACTCGATGACGGGAAAAATGGCAATGTCGGGGACACGGTCTTTTTTGGAAACCGTGACATTTAATTCGGGGAGTATGCTGTACTGATTCCTGTGATTTGACATCAATTGGAAAATCAGATTTTGCTGAACAATAGCGTGGTTGAGACTTGGCAACGGTTTTCCCCTTTCAATTTCGTATTGTGATTTCACTACGGTTGCTTCCATATCGTTCAGTATTTTGCTCAAAACTAAGGATTTATTGCATCCCCTCAAAGATGATTGGTAGTTCTCCCAAGACGTCTGATTCTTTCGAGCAGCAGGGTTTTGAACCCTTTGATTTTGAACCGCAAATGTGGGGTTCAAAACCCTGCCGCTCGAAGAGCTACCATGATTTTTTAAAGGGATACGATTTATTTACCCCCCCCCACTATCGTCGTTCGTTTATGCGGTTCCTCTTACCGCAATGCTTGGCAAACCGTCCAGATGTACGCAGCACCTTCGTCTGGGAGGTAGCCTGAACGGCCGGCGATGGCCGCGGGTTGCCTGCCTTCAGCGCCTCACTACTAACTTCTCCGATTGCACGTGGCCATCCGTTTCGAGCTGAACAAAATAGACGCCTGTGGCAAGGTCTCTCAAGTCCACCAATTGCTGGTGAAAACCGGCGGGTTGGGTGGTGTCCAGCAGCAGTATCCTGTCGCCCAGTAGATTGACGAGGCTTAGGCGGATGTGCTGCGTTTGCGTCAGCCGGTACGATACCTTGGCACAAGCGGAGGCGGGGTTGGGCGTCAGATTTAGCGAAGCTAAGTCCGGCGTCTTTTCGTCCACGGAGCTGACCGTCCCGAAGGTATTCTTATCCAATTTCAAATACACAATGTAGTTATCAAGGACATCGTGGGAAGCTCCTGAAACCGCCATGCCCGGGTTGAAATCCTGCTGATAAACTAAGTGAATAGCGTCGCCCGTATGTGGCGGGATGGATGGGAAAGCCGCCTCGATGAGGGCGATAAAATCGGGGTCGGTCGTCTCCTCGTTGATGAGGTCGAATGGGGTGGACCAGGAGGCGCCGCCGTCTTCCGATTTTATGATGAAGAGCCGCCGGTAATTTTGATTTTGTTCGTCGTTGATAAAATCTTCCCGTACGGCAGAATAGACCACGTAGATATTACCGTCGTCATCCACGGAAGCGGTGGGATGGCTGGTCATAGATGTGAAATAAGGTGCAACTCCGGCGATAGTCACCACCCCGTCCCCGTCGAAATCCTGGAGGCCGGCAATGGTATAAATCTCATCGGTAGCGTAGTCTTCGTTCCAATATGCGAGGCCGCTGGTGCCGGGGAAATAATATTTATTGGCGCCCTGAGCCTCCACGTACATCCATCCGAAAAATACGTGCACCTTGCCATCGTTGCCGATGGTGATGGAGCCGGCACCGTCGGAAGTGAGGAGGGCGATGGAATCGGGAGCGAGCGTATCCACGGGAATATCGCCGGGGCCATAGCCGGTGCCGTCGTATTTGTCCAAAGGGAAATCGTGGACGATGGTCTTGGCCCAGGTCTCCCCATTGTCTGTGGATTTAAAGATAGCCACATCGCCCCAGCTTTCGAAAACAGCAATGGCCACGGTTTCACCGCTGGCCTCGATTTGATAGGCTTCGCCGCCGATGTTGTTGTAAAAAGCGCTGTCGAGGCCCGGAATGATGACATCCTGTTTGTCCCAGGTTTGGCCGCCGTCTGGCGAACGCCAATAGAGCGGGTGTTGGCTTATGCCTTCGTAAATGATGCCTCCAAAAGCTGGCGCCACGGCCACGGCGACCACGTGCAGGGTATTGCCATCGGGGCCGCCGGCCGCTACTTTCGCCCATACGGGGCCGCCTGTCACCGCCGATGGGAGTTCATACTCCGTCCACTGCGTTTCGCCGGGTAGTTTTACAATGGCCTGCAAATACCACTGGGTGGCCGTAGTATTTTTATGTGATAAAATGACCTCGTGACCATCGGCAGTGCGGGTGAAAGAAGGGTAGCCAGAGCGGTTTATTTCCACCCGTGCAGTCGGGATGGCATCCCAAACACCAGCGGTGGAGTGGTTGTATGCCGCGCCCCTGTCGGGCCAACCGCCTGCGTTGTCGAGGCCATGGAGCCAGATGGCGGAGGCATCGTTGCCAAAGGCTGCCACTCTGCGACCCAGAGAGTTCGCAGTCTGCAAGTCGAATCGCGTTTGACCGACATATTGTTCGAGTGCCCGGAAGCCAAGCGTGGAGGCTGGCACACCGGCGCCGGGTTGCGCTATATTCCCGGCCGGAGAGGGCTGTGCCCGCATGGGAGCGGGTTTCAGTTCTTTAAAATTTCGTTGAGAGAATTGTTGGCCGTAGGCCAAAAACGCGATGGAAACAAAGAGCGGAAAGAGTAGTGCTTTTTTCATAGGGAGTTTTTTTTTGAAAAAAATTAATGACGTGGGGAAGGTACGATTTTTCCACGATGAAAAGCTTTGTGTTCAGGGGTATAATTCTGAAACAGCCTTCCTATTTTAGCCCGAAGATTCAAAACTCAAATGTCCTATGCCTACCATTCAAGCCATCACCTCCCATCTCGAAAGCATTGCACCACTTTCGTATCAGGAGAGTTACGACAATGCCGGACTCATCACCGGCGACGTCAACACTGCTGCCACCGGGGCTGTGCTTTGCCTCGATGCTACGGAAGCAGTGATTGACGAAGCCATTGCCAAAGGTTGCAACCTCGTCGTGGCACATCACCCCATCGTATTTCGGGGTTTGAAAAAGCTGAACGGTAAAAACTATGTGGAGCGCACGCTCATCAAAGCCATCAAAAACGACGTGGCCATTTACGCCATTCACACCAACCTCGACAACGTTTATTACAGGGGAGTGAATGCGAAAATCGCCGAAATGCTGGGCCTGAAAAACACCCGCATTCTGGCCCCGAAAAAAGAACTTAAAAAGCTGGCGGTGTTGGTGCCGGAAATCGAAGTGGCGCCATTGCGGGCCGCCCTATTCGAGGCTGGAGCAGGCCGGGTCAAAGGCGGGAGCGATGCGAGCTTTGCGGCGTTAGGTGCCGCCACTTCAGCGGAGGGCCTGCATGCGCTGTTCAAATTGGAGGTGCTGTATTCTTCAGGTAACGAAGGGGCGGTGTGGAGGGTAATGGATAGCTTCGCTCCCGGCGCTCCTTTTGAGGTAAGTGCGCTCGAAAATCACAGCCTCGAAATTGGCTCCGGGTTCATCGGCGAGCTGCCGCGGGCGCTGGCGGAGGAGGCGTTTTTAGCACAGCTAAAAAAAACGATGAAAGCAGGGGTGGTGCGGCATACCAAGCCATTGGGGAAACCCGTGAAAACCGTGGCACTCTGTGGTGGGGCGGGTAGCTTTTTATTGCCGCAGGCCATCGCTCAAAAAGCCGATGTTTTCATCTCCAGCGATTTCAAATACCATGAGTTTTTCGATGCTGATGGCAAAATCGTTATCGCCGGCATCGGGCACTATGAAAGCGAACAGTTTACCATTGAACTTTTACAGGATATTATTGCAGAAAAATTTCCTACTTTTGCACTCCATTTGACGAAGGTGAATACCAATCCCGTTTATTATTTATGATTGATGATGTTTTTGACAAGAGACGCCAGTTGCTAATCAGGCAATCTTCTAATCATAAATCATAAACCAGCAACCATAATTTTTTTTAAAATGGCAGAATTTACCGTCGAGGAAAGACTCAAAAGTTTGTACGAGCTTCAACTCATTGACTCCCAGATCGATGAACTCCAAATTCTCAAAGGGGAACTTCCAATCGAAGTGAGCGACCTGGAAGATGAATTAGTTGGCCTCGAAACACGCACCCACCGCCTTCGGGAAAACCTGGAGGACTTGGAAGGCGAAATCAGCCGTTACGAATCCAACATCATCGAATCTAAGGGCCTCATAGAACGCTACACCAAGCAATCGGAGAATGTAAAGAACAACCGGGAATTTGAGGCATTGACCAAAGAATTGGAGATGCAACACTTAGAAATTCAGCTCGCCGAGAAAAAAATCAAAGAAGTTGCAGTCGGCAAAACGGCCAAAGCAGAGACGCTGAAAACTACTGAAGATCGCCTGAACCTCAGGAAGGCCGAGCTGGAACGCAAAAAATTAGAACTCCAGGCCATTCAGGAAAAGACGGAGAAAAGTGAAGAAAAACTCCGCAAGAAAAGTGAAAAGGCAAAGAAAAAAATTGAAGAGCGGTTGCTCAAAGGCTATAATAAAATCAGGGCTAATTACCGGAATGGCCTGGCCGTTGTGACCGTGCAGCGCGACTCTTGCGGCGGATGTTTCAACAAAGTGCCACCACAATTGCAGCTCGAAATAAGCATGCACAAGAAAGTCATCGTTTGTGAACATTGCGGCCGCATCCTCGTGGATGACCAGATACTTGTAGAACCCGCACCCGCACCTGAATCCGGAGTGGCGTAGGCCATTGCCCCGTCTTGCGTTGTTCAACTTTCATAAAAAGCCCTGGGTTACTTCCCGGGGCTTTTTATTGTGCGAATCTTCCGACATGCAAGCACAGGCTTAGGAATAGAAAGCAAATACTAAGAACAGCAGCCCAATCACAATGCGGTAGTACCCGAACCCGGCAAAGCCATGGTTGGTCAGCAGCGACACAAACCACTTCACTGCTACTATCGCCGTGAAAAAAGCCACGACGAAACCGGTGCCCAGCAACTGCCATTGTTCAGGTGAAATGACGCCCTCGAATTTCAGCAAATCATAGCCTGAGGCGGCGGCCATTGTTGGGATGGCCAGGAGAAAGGAAAACTCCGCCGCACTCTTTTTGGAAAGGCCGTTGAACATGCCACCGATGATGGTGGCCGCCGCCCTCGACACGCCCGGCACCATCGAAAGGCACTGAAATAAACCGATGTACAGGGCTTTTTTGAAAGGCATTCCAGTGAGTTCTTCTGAATCAGGTTTGCCAGGCTTGAGCCACTTGTCAACAAAAATCAAAACGACGCCCCCTAAAATCAACATGGCCGCCACTACCCAGGCATTGAACAGGTACGTCTTGATGATTTTGTACAAAAGAAACCCGAATACGCCGGAAGGCAGGAAGGCCACGAACAGCTTTAGATAAATGCCTGGCTGCAACAGGAACTTGCGTGCATACAGGAAAACGATGGCGAGGATGGCGCCCAATTGGATAAAAATCTCGAAGGTCTTGGTGAATTCGCTTTCGCCGTTGCCCAGCAGGTGCGACAGCAAAATCATGTGGCCGGTGGAGGAGACGGGAAGGAACTCGGTGATTCCTTCCACGATGGCGGTCAATACAGCGTGTAATAGTGTCACGAGGTTAGTTTAAATGTTTGAATGAGGGCAAAGAAAGGCTATTGTGGCTTTTTCTCCAAAAACTTCCCCATCCAACTTCCCTCCACTTTCACCAACTCCTCCGGCCTTCCCTGAAAGACGAGGTACCCGCTGTCCGGCCATAGGTCAATGACACAGTTGGCCCGCAGTGAGTGAGCTAAGTTAAAGCAAATTGCCAAGCTATCAGCCCTGCTTTTCCCACATCAAAGAAGGGTGCAGCGTTTTTTGCTTTTCCAGGTAAGCCTTCAATTGCTCTGTCGTCAAATCCTTGGTTTCAAGATTGACCTTATCCCTGATTTCCCTCATTTCCTCGACGAAGGATTTCCCTGTTTTAGTTTTTTCTTTAGTCTTCATCGTATTCTAAGATTTCTCTTGGCGTTCTGATTTCCAAAATTTTATGACCGAATTTGTAGTTCACCGAATTGTACCCACGGATCCTGTTGACGTTTACAATATGCTTAAAGTTCCAGCTAACCAAGATGTCGGCATTATGCAAGGTGGCCAATGCGATGTGGATGCAATCAGCCCTACTTGTTTTCCCAACAACATTTTCTTTCAGGTAGTGTTCGGCAAGTTCGATGGCTTCATCCGAAATATTTATGAACTCAAGACTTGATTCAGGAAGATTTTTTGCGAGGTTTCTGACTGGCTCAGGTGCAGGGTATAGTTCAATGTCAGTGAGGCGTGAGTAAATGATTTTGTATTCACCCTGAGTGATTTTGTTGAACAGAATTTTGGTCCAAAGTTCAAACTCTGGGTCAAAATAACCGCCAAAAACGGAAGTATCAAGGTATATTCTGTTCATAGTACAAACGTACGGCTGTTGCTAAGAATTCACAAGCACACTATCCCTCCCCCCAATTTCTCCCCCAAAAACCTCCCCGTCCAACTCCCGCCCGGCTTGGTCTCTGACCAAGCCACCTTGACG
>SCUG01000346.1 GCA_004297645.1 Saprospiraceae bacterium
TGACTATGCAAAACCTCTTCCACGACGGCGGCTTTTCGAGCATGGGCATGAACCCAGCGGTATTGGGATTGTGATGAATACCACCTGTTGGTTTCGGGGATATATGCGGCCACTGGCGGATGGAAGAATATCGGGCCTATGAAAACTAAACCCATTCTCCTTGCCATCTTGCTTTTTGCGGCTTGCCGCAAAGACAATTCAAGCGGTGAAAACTCCACGCTCAACTATGCCCGGCTCAATGTGTCGGTTAGTCTCTGCGACCGGCAGGGCAGCACTTTCTGCGACCCATTCAGCGATTCCCTCGAAGCCGTGCCGGGCGCCCGCGTTTTTCTTTTCGAAGATAAAATATTTCAGGAAGACGGTGCGCCTTTTGTCTTTGATGGCACCACGAACGGGCAGGGGCAACTCACATTCACTACCCTCGAAAAAAACGAATACTGGATAACGGTGCAACTCCCCTCGCCCGATGAGCGGCGGCAAAAGGATTATGTAAAAACGCCGCTCCACACCACCAACTATTTTCCCATTGTTTTCGAAAAGCAATAGCGCGCATTCCTGGAGAGTCACTTCTTCGCTTCCAGGCGCTCCATCAGGCGGGTGGAAATGCGCAAATAGTCCATCTCGGTGATAATGCCGATGAGTTCGTGGTCGTCACCTTGTACGACAGGCAGGCAGCCTATCTTATTGTCGCGCATAAGGTTGATGGCTTCCAGGATGGTTCCTTTCGGGCCGATGGTAATGGGGCTGGCAATCATAATGTCTTTCACTGAGGTGATTTTTTTTTCGTTGAGATTCCAGCACTGAGAATAATGGCGCAGCAAGAGGCGGGAAGTGACTAAACCGACGAGCCTGCCTTTAGCATCTTCCACCGGCATGTAGCGGATTTTGCGCCAATCCATCATTTCGGTCACTAAGTCTATAATGTCGTCCTTTTGCACGGTGAACAGATCGGTTGTCATAAATTCGGTGACTTTCAGGCGCGAGGGCACGTACTCTTCGAGTTCGCCCGCATCGGGAAGTTTCCAGGCGTGCACCGGCAATTCAATTTCCTGGTTTTTAATAATAGCGGCCGTCAGCACGGCGGTGGCTTCATCTGTTGTCGTCGTTTTTTTGAGGTTGGTAAAAGCGCGGAGTTGCCAGCGGGCGCCATTCATGTGTTGTTTGGCCCGTTCTTCAATGATGCCGAGGTATCTGTCAATATCTGCTTCGTCCACTTTCCTGTTTTTCAGGCCCTCGCGGGCGATGGGAAGCAGTTCTTTTAAAATCAATTTCCGGGCGGTTATTTTTACACCGTCGCCCCGCCAATTGAAGTTGCTGTCAATGCCAAATTGGGCGGCTTTCATGAAGTTGTCGCGCACATCTTCCCAAGCCAGTTCTTCGGTCACCCTGACGCCGGCGTCCTTTATTCCCGTCATAGCGCCCAGCCAGAAGGCGGCATTGGCTATTTCGTCCACTACGGTCGGTCCGGCAGGTAATACGCGGTTTTCTATGCGCAGGTGCGGTTTGCCGTTGGGGCTAATGCCATAGCAGGGGCGATTCCAGCGGTAAATGGTGGAGTTGTGTACTTGCAGAGCCTTGAGCTTCGGCACTATGTTTTCGCGGATTTTCTCCAGAGAATCTTCCCTTTCGTTGGCGGTCATCAGCACACGGAAGCGGGCTATGTCTTCGCGATAAATATCGAGGATGGAATTCTGTAGCCAGTCGTTGCCAAAGTTGACCCTGGGGCTGCGCTCGCGCAGGTGGTCGTGGGAGGTGCGGGTATCGAGGGCTTGCTGGAAGAGGGCGATGCGTGTCTCGTGCCAGAGGCGTTTGCCAAACAAAAGGGAGGAGTTGGCGGAGATGGCCATGATGGGAGCGGCCAGTGTTTGCGCAATGTTATACATGCTGACGAAATCCTGGGGCGCCACCTGAAGGTGCACCTGAAAGCTGGTGTTGCAGGCTTCGAGGAGGGGTGAATCGTGTTTGATGTGCAGCTCGTCAATGCCTTTGAGGTTTAGCTCGAAGGCACTGCCGAGCAGCAGTTGGCTTTGGATGGCCTTCATAAGCCCCAGGTAGCGGGGATTGTCCGTCAGGTTTTCCAGTTCCAGGTGAAATTTTCGCAAGGTGGGCAGGATGCCCGCCAACACGACGTGGCCTTTGAGCGAATGCACTGCTTCTCTGATTTTGTTGAGGTAGGTCAGGGTTTCCTGCTCCATTTGACTGAGGCAATTGCCGGTAAATTCCCGCGGCGTCATATTGGTTTCGAGGTTGAACTTGGCCAGTTCCGTGTCTAACCATTCGGGGTTCCCCATTTTAGCTATCACCTCCTTGTTGATGCACATGGGTTTGTAGGTTTTGGCATCCACGAGGCATATTTCCTGCTCGGCCCCGATTCGCACAATATCCGTCTCGAACATGTCATTAGCAATCAGGTATTCCAGTGCCTTGACGTCGTTGAGGAGGTAGCGCACGAACTTTTGCAGGTCGGCCTGGTTCTTTGCAATTGATACTTTCTGTTCGCCCATTGTAACTTTGTTTGGAAAGGATAGACAGACCTCCTGTCTCCGGTAACAAAAGAAGTAAGTTCACTCTAATTAGTCAAATAAGCCCGGCAATAAAATTATCACCTTGCCGGTTTGTATTTTCAAAAAATAATAAACTGACAATGAAAAATATCGCCGCCGTTTTAATGCTGACCCTCCCGTTTTTTTCTTGCAAAAAAGAGGACCCCGCCCTATTTATCATCCCCATTCAAAATCTCTCGTTCGCAGTGGACGCCACAATACAGCCGCCATTCACCTACTATATCCCCATCAACAACGTGCTCACCAATGCCCAGAATGTGCTGCAAGGCCACGGCCTCGATGCCAGTAAAGTCCACCGCATCAGGCCCCACAGAGCTACACTTTCCGTCGTATTTGCCGAGTCGGACCTCAACTTTATTGACGCCGTATCCGTGCGCCTTTGCCCTTTGGGCAACAATGAGGAAAACTGCGGGCAGGAAGTATTCTACCGCGACCCTGTACCTTTTAACCCTGGCTACGAACTCGACCTCGTGCCCAGCAATGTGAACGATGTGCAGGATTTTGTTTTACCAGACCAGATAAATGTGCAGGTGAAATTAGAGCGCCTGCGCGGCTTCCCCGAACATTCCTTCGACATCCGGCTGGACATGGAGTTTGAGGTGCGGTGAGGGGAGAGGGTTCCGGGTTTCAGGCTTCGGGAACCCCAAAAACCTGAATCCCCAATTTCTATTACTTTTGCCGCCCGATTATTCACCACCAATTAACTCTCGATAAAATGAATAGAGATTTCCTTAGAAAATTAGGACTGAAAAAACACAACCCCGGCACCAGCACCGGCCAGGAAGAGCTTACATCCCGCCGGTACATCAAGTCCTTTTCCCCAGTGGACGGCGAACTCACCGGCAGCGTCAGCCAGACCTCCAGCGACCAATACGAGGAGGTCATTCGCACGGCGCAGCAAGCCTTCAAAATATGGCGGGAAATCCCCGCCCCCAAGCGCGGTGAAATCGTGCGCCAGTACGGCGATGAACTCCGCAAATACAAAGACCCGCTTGGCCGCCTCGTGAGCTACGAAATGGGCAAAAGCCTCCAGGAAGGCTGGGGCGAGGTGCAGGAAATGATTGACATCTGCGATTTCGCCGTGGGCCTGAGCCGCCAGCTTTACGGCCTCAGCATGCACTCCGAGCGCCCCCATCACCGCATGTACGAGCAGTGGCACCCGCTCGGCATCGTGGGCATCATCAGCGCCTTCAACTTCCCGGTGGCCGTATGGTCATGGAATGCCATGTTAGCGCTCGTCTGCGGTGATGTCTGCGTGTGGAAGCCCTCCGAAAAAGCTCCCCTTTGCGGCGTAGCCTGCCAGAATATTTTAAAGAGAGTGCTTCGGGCCAACGACGTACCCGAAGGCGTTTGCTGCCTCATCAACGGCGATTACAAAGTGGGCGAGTTTATGACAAAAGACACCCGTGTGTCCCTCATTTCCGCCACCGGCAGCACCCGTATGGGCAAGATAGTTGGGCAGGCGGTCGCCGCCCGCCTCGGCCGCAGTCTGCTCGAACTCGGCGGCAATAATGCCATCATCGTCACCCCGAGTTCCGACCTGAGCGTGGTGCTCACCGGCGCGCTTTTTGGAGCCGTCGGCACCTGTGGCCAACGTTGCACCTCCACGCGCCGGCTCATCGTGCACGAGAGCATTTTTGACGAAGTCAAAAAGAAACTCACCGCCGCTTACAAGCAACTGCGCATCGGAGACCCACTCGACCAGCACAACCACGTCGGCCCGCTCATTGATAAAGACGCCGTGAACAATTACCTCCGCGCCATCGGACAGGTGAAAGAGGAGGGCGGCACATTCCTCGTCGAAGGCGGCGCACTCGAAGGCCCCGGCTACGAGAGCGGCTGTTACGTCAAGCCCTGCATCGCCGAGGCTAAGCCGGACATGGCTATCGTGCAGCACGAGACCTTCGCCCCCATTCTTTATTTGTTGAAATACAAAACCCTCGACGAAGCCATCGCCATCCAGAACGGCGTGCCGCAAGGCCTCTCCTCCGCCATCATGACGACCAACCTGCGGGAGGCGGAGAAATTCCTCTCCGTCACCGGCTCCGACTGCGGCATCGCCAACGTGAACATCGGCACCAGCGGCGCTGAAATCGGCGGCGCTTTCGGCGGCGAAAAGGAAACAGGCGGCGGCCGTGAGTCCGGCTCCGATGCCTGGAAAGCCTACATGCGCCGCCAGACCAACACCATCAATTACAGCAGCCAGTTGCCGCTGGCGCAGGGGATCAAGTTTGATTTAGGGTGAGGGGGGATGAAAGGAGTCTTTGCAAATTACGCTGCCGCTAAATTCTTGTGACAACTGGTTCGCTTATTTTCGGGCGGAATGGGTGCAGGCTGCATCTGCTGTGTGTATTTAAAAAATTATCGAAATGGCAATTTTTGAGATGGAAAAAGGCAAAGCAAAGAGAATTCGCCTCAGCGAATTCAAACTCGAGAAAGACTTACAAAGATTGATTGAAGATAATATTGAAACTATTTTTGATTGCCACCTGATTGCTACTGAATTTTCAACAGGGAATATTCATTCGGGGCGAATTGACACATTGGCAATTTCAGAAGACTTCAATCCTGTAATCATTGAATACAAAAAGGTTGCTTCTTCAGACTTGATAAACCAAAGTCTCTACTATCTGCATTGGATTAAAGACCACAAAGGCGATTTTCAAATTGCAGCAAACAAAGCACTGAATAAGGAGGTAGAAGTCGATTGGTCAGATATTAGGGTGATTTGTCTTGCACCAGAGTACAAAAAATATGACCTGCATGCAGTTCAGGTTATGGGAGCAAATATTGAACTCTGGCAATACAAGCTCTACGGAAATGGGATATTAAGCATAGATGAAGTTTACCGCAGGACAAGCCCGGTTTCTCACCAAGACTACGAAGATTTCAACGGGAAAAACCCCGTGATGGTTGAAGCTGGGAAAAAGGCAGCATTGACTCGAAAGACAGCAACCTATACGCTTGAAGGGCATTATGAGAATCTTGACGCAAGCATGTTAGAGCTTTTCAACGCAATCAGAGATTACATCGTGTCATTGGATAGTTCAATCCAAGAAACCCCTAAGAAGCATTATGTAGCTTATAAGACAAGTCAGAACTTTGCCTGTCTTCAAGCATATAAAAGAAAGATTACCCTATATTTAAAACTTAATCCTGATGAAATTCAACCCCTACCGGATCAAGCACGGGATGTAAGGAATATCGGGCATTTTGGCACCGGCGAATTTGAGTTGACAGTTAAGAATATGAACGACTTTGAGAAAACAAAGTACCTAATAAACGAAGCATTCAAAAACATTGGAGGATAAGGAAACATCATTGCAATCCACCGCCCCACCCCCGCCGCCCGAAAGGAGGCGCTGACCCAACTCAGAAAGACCATCCTCGACAACCTGCCGAAAGGATTCACAAAAACTATGCACTAAGGTATGACTGGCTACGTCGTGCCGCACTCAAAGTACCTGGACGTATCATTGCGGCCTGTGCGCTAAGACTTGGCACCCCCACCTGACTTTCGCCAATGACGAAGGCGAATAAGACAGCGAGGACCTTACCTACAATCGTCAGGACTTTTGGGTTACGACCAGCAACAAGCAGTAGAACTTTGTCCGGCACATTTGCACCATGCTCAAATCTGACGGACGTGCCACAGTTGTTGTGCCCGACAATGTTTTGTTTGAAGGCGGCGCCGGTGAAACCATCAGAAAGAAATTGTTGGAGACAACCAACCTGCACACCATTCTTCGACTGCCGGCAGGCATTTTCTACAAGCAAGGTGCAAAAGCCAATGTATTTTTCTTCGACAACAAACCGGCATCAAAAAACGCACAGACCAAAGAGACTTGGTTTTACGATTTCAGAACCAACATTCATTTCACGCTGAAGAAAAATCCGTTGCGGCTGGAAGACTTAAAAGACTTCATTGACTGCTACAATCCAGCCAAATCAGCCTTCGGAAAGAAACTTACCACGCAGACACCAATCCCGAAGGCCGCTGGAGAAAGTTTACCATCGGGAGAGATAAAACAAGCCTCGACATTACTTAGATAAAAGACAAGAGCCTCACCGGCCTTGACAATTTACCCGACCCGGACTTGTTAGCAAACGACATCATAGAAAACCTTAAACCGGGAATTGACAGTGTTGAAGAAATGAGCATAGTTTTCCGAAAGCTCAAAGATTTCGGAAAACTGGCGCTGGCAAATCCGGAGATTATTCAATCACAATTCCTAAGGAACGAGCGAATAATAAGGTGTCACCTTCGGTGAGCTTATTTTTTCTGATAACAAGGCGGTAAAACAGGCGCATAGTGGGGCTACGCAACTGTTTTGCCAACGAAGTCATCGGGTAAAAGACGCCGCCCAAAGTGACAGGTTATTATTCACTCGTTTCTTAGCGTATAAAAGGCAAAAGCCTACAACTTCAGCATCTGCGTGGCCGGTACCTGCCCGCCACCTGCAAGTTGCAGAATGTAAAAACCGGGGCTCAGCCCTGCTACTTCAATACTCTTTTCGTTAGCGCCGGGGCTCAGCGTCAGGCTCTCCACCTTTTGTATCACGCCCTGTACGTCAAAGATGCGCAGGGTGAAATTTCCCGTTATTTTGCTGATGACCGCGAGGTTCATCACCTCGCTCACCGGATTTGGCTGTACAGTCATGCTGGCAATTTCATTTTTCAGAGCAAATACCGCCGAGATGGTGCCTTCTTCCACTGCTAAAGTTTTTTTGGCAGTGCCGTCGCCACTGGGAGCTACGTTGCCATTTACCGCGTTGCTCGCTGCAAAAAAAGTGACGTTGCCCACGCCCGCTGCCGGGGCTATCCAGGGCACCAGGAAAACACCACTCGGAGAGGGAGCGCCGTGTTCGACATATTTGCGGCCGCTGAGCGTGACCACGTGTTTGCCGGCGCCGGGGTTGCCCCAATCGCCGGCCTGCTCATTGGCAGCGTTGAGCGACACGGCCTGAAAGCCAAAGTCTGCCGGAGTTCCGGTGCCTGGCGTGTTGGTCACCCTCAGAATGTAAGTCTTGCCGGGTTCGTATTTGGTGACAGGGGTGTCCCCGTCCAGCAGTTCGAGGGTTACGGCAGGGTCGAATGCGCCGGACGAATGGCACCCCGTATTGGCACAAGTACCCGTATTCCCCGTGCTGCCGGGGGCGCCTGTCACTTCCAGGCCGGCCACAGCCCCTGGCCCGCCGGCCCGGCTCTGAAGCACGACATACAGGACCAATAGCCCTGCGAATTTGTAAACATTCCTGATTTTCATAAACATCAATTTTTGTGAAAGGTATAATGGTGAATTCTGATAATTATTGGGTTCCGGGCTTCAGAAGGTTTATCACAAATTCTGCTGGAAACCCCGCCCGCAAGGATTGCGTTCATGGAAGGCCGTTGACTTGTGGGTAGTGTCAAATTGAGTATGATTTTTCGACGCTGAGAGACGCTGATTTTTTATGAATTTTATGCCGCATTCAACCTGAAATCATAAGGAATCAGCGTCTCTCAGCGTCGAGCGTCACTCATGAGTTGACATTACCGGCTTGTGAAAAGGAATAAACTGCCGTGTAGGTTCAATCGAGAGATACTCAGGTTTGTCAGCTTTCATACAAATAGCCCAGTTCCGGGCATTTGCCCCTGGCACCCCGAAAGTAATCGTCAATGATTTTGAAATCGGCGTCTTTGTCATCCGACGGGGTAAAAGGCGCGCTGAAACCCACCACTTTGTGCCCCCAATCGAAACGGCACATGACAATCGCCGCACCACTGCTCTTAGCGATGTAATAAAACCCGGTTTTCAGTTTGGCCACTTTGCTCCGGGTGCCTTCAGGGGCGAGCACCACGTGAAACCGCTCTTCACGTTCGAAAATATCTATCATGGAGCGGACGAAGTTCGTGCTCTTTTTGCGGTTCACAGGATAGCCACCGAGCATGCGAAACAGCCAGCCAAAAGGCGGCCGGAACAGGCTGTCCTTGGCCACGAACCAAATGTCAATACTCAGGGCTGACCGAACGAGGAGGCCGAGCGGGAAGTCCCAATTGGAAGTGTGCGGAATGACGATGAGTACCACACGGGGCAACTCATACGGATAGCGTCCTTCAATTTGCCATCCAAAGAGCCGGAGAATGAATGCACTAATGCGGCTGAGCATAGCTGTTGAGTTTAGAAATTGGCTGCGGAACCAGGGCAAAATGCCAGGACGGGCGAAAATAGGAATATTTGATCATGTTTTTCCGATACCTGAAAAAGGTCATTCCTTCGTTTCTCCGCTGTTAAATCAATTCCGTCCGGGCTTTTCCCAAACAAGCTCTATCGGCGGCGCCAACAAAGCGCTGTCGAAGAGGGCTTCGGCAGTACAGTTTCACCCAGGCCGGCATCATCTTCGGGTTTCGGAAAAGGGACTTATTCCATCAATCGCAATCGAGGTAAATCTTCAACCGCTCACGGAGCA
>SCUG01000347.1 GCA_004297645.1 Saprospiraceae bacterium
GGGGCTTCGAGACGCCGGTACTGAGAATCCAAAAAGAAACCTTTGCCAGAGCCTGCCTGAATCAGGCTATGTCTGGCGGCGGGGTGGGAATAGCAGGAATAAACAGGGTTTGGCGCCCTGTATAGCAAAAAGTGGGTTTTGGGGAAGCTGGTATTGTATAATCCGGCACACAAGACACTGGGAATACAAATTCTTCAAACAGGCTCTTGAGAAGTGCCGTTTTTGCAGGGTCTTGTACGGGGAGCTTTTGCTTTGCAATCACCTTTTCAGGCGCTTCCGTATCGTAATAATACATCAAAGTGAAGGAATAAGTCTTGCTATCTATTTCAGCGGAAAAGGAAAGATAATCACTGTAAACATTTTTACTGGGTACTATTTCTTCTTCCTCCAGTATCTTGACCTTGGCACCCAATTCCAGCTTTAGTTCTTTAGCAATAGACTGTTCCAATTGATTCATCTGGTAGCTTACCTCTTTGAAGTAGGTCACCTCAAAAAACAAATTTCCCCCAATCCAATGAACAAGGGAAATCAGCAGTAGGAGCCATGCGTAAGCAGTTCTCATTCTTCGTGATTAAAGTAGTGCACAAATATAGCTAAATAAAACCCGGACAAAAAAGTCCGTTGGGGTCTTCAGCCAAAAAGGAAAGCCTGCTGGCGGGAGTAATGAAGGTGCCAAGGTATTTTGAGCTGCTGGCACACCCAGTGCAAAAGAATCTTAATCTTTGGCTGTAAAATACTGCGCCAGCTCCTCTCCGAAATACTCCAGCGCATTGTAAACGGGCAGCGGGATGCCGCCACCGAGGGCGCAGAGCGACCCTGTTTGCAGGGTGCTCAGCAAGTCGGTGAAAAGCTCCCGGTCTATTTTGTAATCTTCGCTTTGAGCCTTCTGCAAAAGTTCCTTCCCGCGTACCGAACCGATGCGGCAGGGGAAACATTTGCCGCAGCTTTCGTGCGCCGTGAATGCGAACAGGTGCTCTAAATAGGCCACCATCGGGAACTCCTCCGGTAGGCTCACCATGCTGGCGTGGCCGAGCAGAAAGCCGTTCGTTTTGAAGCTCTCAAAATCCACCGTCAGGTCTCCGATTTTGTGCGTGGGCACGAGGCCACCGAGTGGTCCGCCGATGTGCAGGGCTTTCACTTTGCGGCGAAAGCCGCCACCCAAATCATGCAGCACGGTGGCAAGCGGCGTGCCCATGTCCACTTCGTAAATGCCGGGGCGTTGGAAGGCGCTGTCGAGCGACAGCAATTTGGTGCCGGTACTTTTTGCGGTGCCAATTTTGGCAAAAGCCGCACCGCCATTGTTCAAAATGTACGGCAGGTTGGCGAGGGTTTCCACGTTGTTCACCGACGTTGGTTTACCGAACAGGCCATACGTGACGGGGAAGGGCGGGCGTACCCGAACTTCTGGCCGCTGCCCCTCGATGCTGGCGAGCAGGGCCGTCTCTTCGCCACAAATGTAAGCGCCTCGTGCTTCGATAATTTTGAATTCAAAATGGAAACCGCTGCCCAAAATATTTTCGCCGGTAAGCCCGGCAGCCCGCAGGGCTTCGATGGCTCTGCCAACGATGTCAATGCTTTCCGGGTATTCGAAGCGGATGTACAACACGCCCCTGTCAGCCCCGGCGGCATAGCCAGCGATGAGCATGCCGAGTAGCAGGGCATGCGGCTGATTTTCCATTAAATAGCGGTCGGAGTAGGAGCCGGGATCGCCCTCGTCGGCGTTGCAGACGATGAACTTCCGGCCGCCTCCTGCATTGCGGCAGCCCTCCAATTTGATGCCGGTGGGGAAGCCTGCACCGCCCCGGCCGCGCAGGCCGGAAACCTTTATTTCAGCGAGCACATTTTCGGCGGGAGTTTTCACTAATTTTTCAATGACGGCACGGCAGTCATCCAACGTGTGGGCTTTGCCCGTGAGAATGCCTGCACCCTTTGCGGCGGCGTGATACATATCGCCGAAGTCTTCCTGGGCCGCAACGGATGTGCCGGAGAGGACTTCGGCGCTACTGGCGCCGGAGTAATTATGGCCATTGTAGTAGAAAGCGCTGTTCTCGTGGCAGCGGCCGAGGCAACACATTTCGCCGATTTCACCGGCCTTGAAATGTTTGCCTAAATCCTCCTTCAACTTGTCTTGCGTGCCGGCGCAGAGGCAGGCGGTGCCGTTGCAGACGTAAACTTTTTTGCCCTTGTTGGAGGGGCGGGTGAAATCGTAAAAAGTGCTGGCGCCATACACGCTGGCGTCTCCGGTGAGGAATTCATCTGCCAGTTTTTCAGCGTCTTCTTTGGAGAGGAAGCCTTCCGGTTCGGTAAGGATTCCCATTTGTTCAAAGAGGTTTTCGGCGAGTCCTTTTCTGCCGGAGAGAGCAGTGATATTTTTTGACATAAGTGGCGTGGATTAGGTTGAAAAATACTTTTGGTGTTTTGAAATCAAAGAAACGAAAGTGCGAAGCCGTTGCAAAACGAGGCCCTAAATGTCTGATTTTTTTGGCGATTTTGGCTGGTGGTGCTCCAGAAAGAATGGGTTCCGGCTTTCAACAAGAACAGGTTGGATGACCCTATCGGGGGCGCCAGGTGTTATTTCCCGAAATGAAAAGCAAGCATTTCCTCAAATTCTTCCATTATCGCCCATGCCCGATTCGCCGGGGCTTTTAGACCGGTGAGCAAATACCAAACAAGCTCACAGAGTAGAACTACTTTTTCGCTTTAGAGCCATGGTTATAGTCAACGGCCCGCCTTTCAACGGGCTAATCCATCAATGCGGGAAAGTTCGTTTGTCAAAAACTCAGGGGGATTACAAACCAAGATTTCCTCGGATGGAGGGTGAGCTGCTCCATTGGGGATGATGACAAACCATGCGTCCGGCATGAGGCCGGAGAAGACATTTTAGAGTGGATACTGAATCAGATGGAAATGTTTTTCGGGGTCTCTCCGGGCATAGAAAATGGCGGGAATTACCATGCCTTCATAATTTCGAGCGCTTTCTCCAAATCAAAGTCCGGTTCCTGTTCCGAGCGGTCGAGCATCTGATTGATTTCTTCCGGCGTAAAAGGCTTGCCTTCCGCAAATTCAACCGCTTCATTCACCTGGAAGTCAATGATTTTTTCTCCTTTCAAAAGCCTGAACCAGCGGAGAATGAAGTCCACATCTTTCTCATGGATAACTTTTACTGATATGGCAGTCATGGTGGAAATTTTTGTAAAAGTACTTAAAAATGGCCAATGCAAAATGGGGGGAAAGTTTTAGGCGCAGGAAGAAAGCAGGAAAGCAAGAGACTAAACCCTCTCCTTCTGGGCCTCATTTTTTTGAACCTGGCTTTTCCAGGAAGCAATCTCTTCTTTAAGCTGGGCAATTCGGCTTTCGTAAAGTTCAATCACCTTCTCCGAGAGATTATTGATGACGATGTTAGCAGCATTTCCGCCTTTTTGTTGGTGGTTGTTGAAGACCAAATTTTCGCCGAACAGCCGTTGCATCAGTTCGGGAAGTTCCATTCCGAATGCCTCTGCGAGTTTTGGGAGGGTTTCCAATTTTATGCAGACTTCTCCCAATTCCCACTGGCTGTAAGCGCCTTGCGTGATGCCCAAGTGGTCTGCCACATCGTCTTGTTTCATGCCTTTTTCCTGACGGATTTGCCTGAGTCTGCTGCCGTAATTCATGTTTCAATGGTTTTGGTGATAATTTCAATAGCGCAGGCGCTAATGTAATGGTTCTGGCATTTGCCACAAAGAAAGGAGGGCGTTTATCTTTGGGAAATTGTTTTCGACCTGGGTTTTCAGCAAAGGACATAGCGGACACGGACAGGCACGAGGGCCACCGAAAACAGTTATTTCTGCTGATAAAAAATAAAACCGTGGAGACCAGAGACCACTCTAAAAACGGGGCGTCACCGAAAAGCCAGATGAGTAGGAAATAAAAATTTCATCAAAATGGAAAACGCAAACCAACAATCCGACCAACCAACTCACACTGTACACACTGTAATTGTAAAGTCCACTAAAAGTGTTGGAGTTGCATTATTGCTTACTTTCTTTTTTGGACCATTAGGAATGTTTTACTCAACTATTACGGGAGCAATTGTAATGATAGTTGTAACCATTGTAGTGCTCATCTTCACATTTGGGTTTGGAGCCCTTGTTACTTGGCCTGTATG
>SCUG01000348.1 GCA_004297645.1 Saprospiraceae bacterium
TCATTGCCCTCACTATTTGTACTAAGCCTATTTGGTTCTGGCTGCATCCCGATTACCCGGATGGCTAAAGTTTAATAGCAAATGTCAAATGGACAAAACCTGGCGTTCAAAAGTATAACTGCAATTTTGAGGTGACTCCTTTTGCCGGGAGGGTTTGGAAAGAACTTCAAGGATGAGCAAGGGATTGGTGATGGAACGCTGTTTCTGGTCGTTGAACTCAGGGTGGCCGCAGACCACCGCAACATCTGGATATACGGCCTTATTCGCAGACGCGGTAAAGACATTCATGCCGCTGTTCAACACATCACCACCTTTTCTTTGTCGAAGAAAAAATTACTTAAGAGGGTCGCAAACATGGTGGCGGTTTGGCTCCTCTTTCCATTTCCTCCACATTCCCTACCTTCGCCTCTCAAAAACAAATCAACACTGTGGCAATAAAAAAACTCATTGAATGTGTCCCCAACTTCTCCGAAGGCCGGGACATGGCCGTCATCCGCCAAATCACCGCCGAAATCGAAAGCGTAGAGGGCGTCAAGCTCCTCGACGTGGACCCCGGCAAGGCCACCAACCGCACCGTCGTCACCTTTGTCGGCGAGCCGGAACCGGTGGTGCAGGCCGCGTTTCTCGCCATCAAAAAAGCGGCGGAAGTCATTGACATGGGCAAGCACAAGGGCGAGCACCCCCGCATGGGCGCCACCGACGTTTGCCCCCTCGTGCCCGTCGCCAACATCACCTTGGAGGAGTGCGCTCAGTGGGCGCACAAGCTCGGCGAAATGGCCGGCAGCCAATTGGACATCCCCTTCTACATGTACGAATATGCCGCCACCAAGCCGGAGCGCCGCAACCTCGCCACCATCCGCGCGGGCGAGTACGAGGCACTGCCGGAGAAATTGAAACAGCCGGAGTGGAAACCCGATTACGGCCCCGCCATGTTCAACCCCCGTGCGGGTGCAACGGTCATCGGCGCCAGGGATTTCCTCGTGGCTTACAACGTGAACCTGAACACGACGAGCGAGCGCCGGGCCAACTCCGTCGCCTTCGACGTGCGGGAACAGGGCCGGGTGAAAAGGGAAGGAGACCCTGTCTCCGGCAAAATCATCATGGACGAAAACGGTCAGCCAGCCAGGGAACCGGGCGCCTGCAAAGCCGTCAAGGCCATCGGCTGGTACATCGCCGAATACGGCGTGGCGCAGGTGTCCATGAACCTGACCAACATTGACATGACGCCGCTCCACCTTGCTTTTGAGGAGTGCTGCAAAAGCGCAGAACGCCGCGGCATGCGGGTCACCGGCTCCGAGTTGGTGGGGTTGGTACCGCTGAGGGTCATGCTCGAAGCAGGGCGCTATTTTTTAAAAAAACAAAAATGCTCAACGGGGGTATCGGAGGAGGAACTCATCCACATTGCCGTGAAATCGCTGGGGCTGGATGAACTGTCGCCATTTGACCCACAGAAAAAAATCATCGAGTATTTGTTGGCGGAGGAAGGCGACAGGCGTCTCATCAACATGAACCTCCGGGCCTTCGCCAATGAAACGGCCAAAGACATTCCCGCTCCTGGCGGCGGCTCCATTTCCGCCTATGTGGGTGCATTGGGCGCTTCGCTCGGCACGATGGTCGCCAACCTCAGCGCCGGCAAGCGCGGCTGGGACGACCGGCTGGAAGAGTTCTCGGCCTGGGCCGAAAAGGGCCAGCGCCTCAAAGACGGCCTGCTCGCCCTCGTGGACGAAGACACCCGCGCCTTCAACCAAATCATGGCTGCCTTCCGCCTTCCCAAAGGCTCGGACGCGGAAAAAGCCGCCCGCAAGCAGGCCATCCAGGATGCCACCCGCTACGCCATCGAGACGCCGCTGCGCACAATGGAACTGGCTTTCGCTGTTTTTGAACTCGCCGAGGCAATGGTGAAAGAGGGCAACCCCAACTCCGTCAGCGATGCGGGCGTGGGGGCGCTCTGCGCCAGGGCTGCCGTTCACGGCGCATGGATGAACGTGAAAATCAACACCAGCAGCATGGCTGACAAAGCCCTCGCCGCGGGGTTTTTGAGAAAAGCGGAGGGCATTGCCAGCAAGACGGATGAATGGGAGCGGCGGATTGTGAAACTGGTGGAGGAGAGGATGTAGGGCAGTGGTCAGACCCGCTGGCACATGGTCTTCCCCCACGCAGACGCTGGTTCAAGTCTCCAGACTTGAACCGCATATCAGCATGTCTCTGACATGCGTAACCGCCACACCACATTTGCTGGCTTA
>SCUG01000349.1 GCA_004297645.1 Saprospiraceae bacterium
TTGTATCCCCTCATAAATTAATGGGAGTTTTCCAAAATTACGCAGTCTTTTCGAGCGGCAGGGTTTTGAACCCTGCCGCTCGAAATACCAGCATTTTTTGAGGGGATACCAAATTTTTAACATTTTTAAGCCGAGTAATTATGTACCACAAAAAGCTGATTACAACGCACCGCAGGAGTGGCTCCCTCGTAAAACATGCAGCCTCTTTACTTTACTTTTCTTTACTTTTCTTTTCTTTTTCGGGCAGGGTGAATGCCCAGCTTGATTGCAGTGACTATTCCCAAGTCAGCTTCCAGGCCACCGGGAACCCTGCGTCCAATACCTGCTCAACGGACAGGTTTACTTACTTTTTTTACGACCAAACCCAGAATGCCGGGCCAACATTCGACGCCCACCAGATTTACATCGAACTCAAGATTTCAGGCGACGGTGAATTTGACCAGAGCATGATGGCCGCCCTGTTGGAGGCACACACGCCCTCATCGTCTGGTTTTGAGTATGGGGCTGGTTTCCCGGACGAACAGACTTTCCGATTGCTCGCCTATTGCAGCAGCAATCCCTGGGACGTCCCCTTTGGCAGTGCCAACGACCCCTTCATGGAGGCGGTGGTGATTCCCACGCCAGGTGGCGCCTATTCATTGAACTCAACAGTGAAAGTCTGGGTGAGCCCCGTCACCAATTGCAGCGAAGAATGTATCCTGAGTTCAACGGACATTCCAGCCCAGGCAGACGACACCCCGGCCTGTGCTGCCGGCCTCGTCCTCGATTTCTACATCGAAGGCCATACCCCGGTCAATGGCAAGTACACCATCGACCCGCACGAGGAAGTTACGGCTTATCTCACGCTGACTAATACCGGCACGGCCTCTTTGGACATTGCTGACTTTGATTTGAAACTCAGCTTAGATGACCTTCACGGCACTCTTCCCCTGCCCGCTCCCAATTCCGGCGATTGGCTGGAATTCTTTATCGAAGCGACTAACCCGGTTGGGGCGCCTGCTTATGAGACGCATGGCAGCCCGTTCCATTATTTTCAGTATGGTACGCTCAACCAGACCACGCTGCAACCCAATGTGCCGGTTGAAATGCTGGCCTTTTCCATTGCACCACCGGAAGAATTAGAGAACATTCTTGGTGAACTATTCGCTAAAGTGGAGTACGCCCGCATGGTGGACGGAAATGGGAATTGCTGCGAGCTCGATGCCTCCAATGTAAACTTAACGGTGAAGTTTCCGGGAACCCTGCCCTGCGACCCCAACAAAGCAATCAAGTTCAGCATGGAACCTGCCACGGGTTTTGATGACTGTGAGACGGGGTTCGAGGTGCTGGCCACGCTGACCGGGCCAATGGGTCCCATCCAGAGTATTGACCTCACGGGCCTGCAAGTGGAGTTCTCCACCGTTTCGACCAACAACCTCGAAATCACCGAAGTGACGGGAGGCCCCGCAGGGGTGGTGGCCGCATTTGACTGCACCAACACGGGCAACGGACAGGAATGCACCGTGACGCTCAGCTATCCGGGCGGCATCCCGTTCACGCTCAGCAACGGCGATACCTGGCGGGTGGTTTTCCGAGGCTCGGATGCCACCCAGATAGAAGCAGTTGACTTCACCTCGGCTGCTGTCCGCCTGAACGGCAGCAGCGAAGACTGCGTACCCGTGACGGACGATGATGCGCTTTTGCCGTACCTGCCCATCAAAAATGTATGCGAGCATTGTCTGGATTACACCATTGAGATAGGACATTATGGCGGAGGCGGGACCATTGGCCAATGCCAGGCGGGGTTTTCCGTTTACCTGAATGCACCTGATATGGGCAGCAGTGCCACACAGATTACGGTGGGGCTGGATTTTCAGAATCCGGGTGGCCTTACAATAAGCGCCTCAGGGAATCCTGCATTTTGTTATCCATTCGGTAACACTTGTCCTCCCGTTCCGGGAAATTGTGTCGCTGTCAATGGAAGCAACATCACCTATAGTTTATGCCTTGGAGGTATCGGCTTGTCCAATCCACCTGTACGGCTGTTCGATGTAGTGATAGAAGGCGACGGCTGTCTGACGGACATGATTTTCAATATGCAGACCATGATTCACCCAACGGGCGGCGACCCCTGCATGCCGATGGACGTGAGTACGAGCCACGAGGTGTGTACGGCGAATTGCACGCCCAGTGAATACGTGTTTTCGGGGAACATCCATGCGCTGAACAATTCTGAATTGCCCTACGACATAGAGGTGCCTATCGAACCGCCGGGCAGCGGGGTGACAAGCACCATTGATGCGGGCATCAAGATTGTCAGCGGCCCGGTGAACGATGTCTGTGACGTACTCACCGGAACGCTCCCTCCGATTGGGGTGGACTGCAACGGGAACTATGAGGTCACGGTGCCCTGCGACAATCCCAATGAGGGCGGGCAATTCACGATTACACCAAAAAAGGATACGGAGCCGTTGAACGGGGTCACTACTTTTGACCTCGTGCTGATAACCAGGCAAATTCTTGGCATACAGCCTTTGGCATCACCTTATAAGCTAATTGCGGCGGATGCTAATGGGAATGGGGCAGTAACGACTTTTGATTTGGTCGAAATCAGGAAACTGATTCTTTTTATCATTACCAAGTTCTCCAATAATACTTCATGGCGGTTCATTGATGCAAACTATCAATTCCCAAACCCTTCGAACCCCTGGGCAGAACCTTTTCCAGAAATCATCAACCTAACCTTTTCCGGCCAGAACAACAGCGCCACCGGCCTCGACTTCGTGGGCGTGAAAATTGGTGACGTGAACGGCTCGGCCAAGTGTGACGATGACCTTCTTTTCACCAACGGTACGGATGATAGGGACAACGGGGTGAAGATGAAGGTAAATGCCCACGGCAAAGGTGCGGTGAACACCCATATCGTTGTTGATTTTGCTGCTGAATGGGCCACGCCCCTTGCTGCATGGCAATTGGGCCTGTGGTTTGACCCTGAGTACCTATCGTTAGAAGAAGCCCTGCCCGACACCGGTCTTGATGGGATGAACGCAGGGAGTTTTGGCACAACGGAGGCCGGGGGCGGTAAGCTGCGGGCCATCTGGTTCAGCCCCTACGGACTGGCCGAACGCTTCGATGGCCGCCGCAATTTCCGGCTGCGCTTCCGGGTACTCAGGCCGTTCGGTGACCTCACGGAGGTAATCAGGCTGGACGACACCGTGCTGCCGAACCGGGCCTACGAGGGAGACGGCACCGCCCACAACATCCAACTGGAAGCAGCGGCCGGAGCGCTGCCGGAATTTGCACTTCCCCCTGTCAACGAGATTTACGTCGAAGCCATTCCGAACCCCTTCGGGGACAAACTGACCTTCACGGTACAATCCGCCCAGCCCGAAGAATTTGAAATCCGGGTGATGGACGTGTATGGCCGCTTGATGACGCAGCAGAGCGGGAAAGCAGCATTTGGCCAGACAGCACTCATTTTTGACGACACGGATGCCTGGGGCAGCGGGGTTTTCTTGTGGCAGCTCTCCACGGCAAGGCAAGTGCTAACCGGGCGTTTGATAAAAGAATGAACAAAGTCGGTAAGACAGTAAATCCATCTCCGGGGCAAACCTGCCCCGGAGATGTTTCCATTAACATCAAAGCCACATTCCCATGAGATACGCCATTTTAATTTTCCTCCTCGCCCTGACACCTTCACTACGGGCCGGCGTCATCTACGTCAACGCCAACGTGCAGGGCGGCAACAGCGACGGCACTTCCTGGGCAAATGCCTACCCTGAACTGAACGTTGCCATCAGCGCCGCACAGTACGGCGACACCATCTGGGTGGCGCAGGGCGTCTATCTGCCCACCCTGGGCACGAACCGGAATTTTTCCTTCATCCTGAAAAACGGCGTGCGCATGTTCGGCGGTTTCGGCGGCACGGAGTCCAATCTTTCCGAAAGGGATTTGGAGCTTAACGAGACCGTGTTGAGCGGCGACATCGGGATTCCGGGCGACAGCACGGACAACTCCTATACCGTGGTGCTGTGCACGGCCGCCGATTCCACGACCGTCCTCGACGGCTTTGTCATCACCGGGGGCAACGCCGACAACCCCAGCGGACAAACCACCAGCAGCGGCAGGAGCGGTGGGGGCATGTACCTGACGGGCATCAACCCCAGTGAGGATACCCGGCTACAGATACTGAACTGTACCTTTTTTGCAAACCATGCCGCCTTTTTTGGCGGCGGGCTTTATATCCGTACCAACAGCAACGGGGGGGCTACCCCCAGGCTTGAGAACTGCATTTTCAGG
>SCUG01000350.1 GCA_004297645.1 Saprospiraceae bacterium
GCCTCCGGGCAATGCTGGGCCAAGCAGTTTGTCCCGCAGCATAGGACACAAAATCTTATTCGGTTATTTCAATGAACTTTTTTTTACCCCCCTTTTCGGAGGGGACTCAGGATTGGAACAGTCAGACGCCCCACCGCCTGCTTTTGTGAAATTAAGCAGGTAGTGAGGCGGCTAACGATTACCATTTTTCTATAGTAGCAGTAAGCCCTGTTTATAAAATAAGGGAATAAAATGAAAAACTAAGGCACCTTGCTGATTCCCCCCCTTTCGCCTAAATGAGTGGATTGTAATAATTGTCTCGTGTATGTGGTTTTGTCAGCACTAAAGTAATGCCCTTTCCAATTTCAGACTTTATGATTTTTCCACACTACGTGGATAACTTCATCAAGCTATTGAAAATCAAGATGCTCTAATTTTCGACAATCTGGCTATCCTGTGGAAAAAAAAACTTGGAGAACTTACCTTATAATCACCAAATCATGAACAGATTCCAGTTTTTGGCGTGATAATTTTTTGAAAATCAAGACAAAAGCCGGGACAATACCTTAGGCTCAGTGAGCAACCTATTTTACAAATAAAAAAGTGTGAACTAAAAAAGATTTTTCCGCTGGAAATACCAGGCAAGAATGAGGCTGGCGGCAAGGGAGATAACCAAGATGATGAAAAACGAGCCTTGCCCTTCGTTCTCTAAGGGCAATACCACATTCATACCCATGAAACTCGCCACTAAAGTGGGCACCATTAAAATAATGGTAATTGTGGTCAGCCGTTTTATCGTCAGATTCAGGTTGTTGGAAATGATAGACCCGTAGGCATCCATGGTGCCATTGAGGATATTGGTGTACATGTTGGCCATCTGTAGGGCCTGACTATTGTCAATGATGATGTCTTCAAAAAGGTCGGTCTTTTCCTCCTCATTCCCCAAGTGGAGCAAATCGCTGCGTTTCATTTTCATTTTCAAAAGCTCATTGTCGCTCAGCGACGATGCAAAATAAACGAGGCTTTTTTCGATGCTCAGCAAGCTCTTGAGTTCTTGGTTCCGGCTGCTAAAGTAAAGTTCTTTTTCGATGAGATTGCGGCGTTGATTCAATTGTTTCAGGCAATTCAGGAACCTGTACACTGTATGTTCGAGGATAAGGAGGACAAATAATTGGTCATCCTCCGGGTCGAAATTCTTCACCTTGTTTTCGAGAAATAGGTTCAGAACTGGGTTCTCATGAGCTGAAATGGTGATGACATGCTCGATAGTGGTGATGATACCAATCGGAACAGTGATGAAAATTGCATCAATGTCTTCTTCGAATGGGTTGACGATGGGAGTTGATAGAATGATAACCCGCTTCCCTTCATCGCGTTCGAAACGCGGGCGCTCATCAATGTCCAAAGGGTCGGTTAGAAAGTCGAGCGGAATTTCAAATTGTTGAGCAACTTCTTCGAGTTCTTCTGGGGTGAAAGGCGGCGAGATATTTACCCAACAGGACACCTCTGGCTCTATCAACTCTTTCAACCGCCCCTGTTCTCTTGCGTAATATTTAATCATCGCATCAGGCTTTAATTATCTTATTTCGTCACGCCAATTCAGCTCCCTAATTAACGCACAAACATACAACATCTACTTTTCAGAAACATGTGAAGACTATAAGCAACTGTTCTATCCGGCAGATAATTCTTTGAGAAAATGCCGGTAAACTGATAAATCTTGCACACCAGCTAATCCCCATCTCGGTTTTTTATCTGTCATAATACGGAAAAAATCCGTGACGATTTCTGCCTGCTGCTCCAGATTGAAATCTTTCAATGAATTCCCTTTCTTCAAATAATCCAGCAATGCATTTAGGCCACCATAGTCGTAGCCTTGGGGTGAAAACTGGGCTTGTAAGGCTAAGGGGATGTACCGGCTGCCGAGCTGTTCGTACTGCCAAACATGCACTAACTCGTGCATGAGAAGTTCAGAATCAATGCCCCCCCACCCATTAATTGTATGAAAACTAACGTAAAGAAAATGCCCTTGCTTACAGCCCAGAAAGGCGTGCTCGTCTACCAATACAGCTTCGTAATCAATGGCGTTGCCTAACACAGTCCTTGCCAGCTTGGTTTCCACCTCAGTTAACCGGCGAGTTTTGTATTTGACCAAGAGCGTCAAGGTTTCGTAAACTTCAGGGAAAACCAAAATATCCATCGTTAAAAACAGCATATGCACCCACCACATTGCTATTGCCATGGCCAATGCCCATAGGCTCTTATTTGCAGCACTATGCTGGCGCAAATAGGTAAGTCCTTTCTTAAAATGCAGGCCGATCCTGTGCAACCGTACGGGGTAGTTTTTTAAAAAAAAACGTCCACGGGTTCTCAGCAGGCGGAGTTTAGAATTGCCAGATTCAAATAAACGTCTGTTCATACGAAAGAGATTGAAGTTGGTTAATTTATAAATTCGTTTGCCAAATTAGCCCTGCATTTCTACATTTGCATCGCAAAAAAAAATTCATCAGACAATGAATGCAGAAAAATCTTCCTCATTAACCGATTGGTTGCTCGCTATCATTTTCAACACGATTTTGGTTGCCATGTTGATTTGGGCCCCTCAATGGTTTTGGCTTTCCCTGCCATTTGCTCTGACATACTTAGTAAAAGCCTTGCGAGTCATGTAGCGGTTGCCCTTTGACATCTTTAGATTTTCATCGAAGAAAGGTTAGACATGCCCGTATGTCTAACCTTTCTAAGTAATATTGGCAGGTTTCTTACCCTACCGTCCAAAATTAATCGCCGGATGAAGAAAATATTCACGACCCTTTTATTTTTTGGTACGCTGGTCACATTGCCGGCACAGCATCTATATTTGGAGGCACTTTCCGGACTGTGTAAGAGCGACTTCAAAAATCCGCAATACCTCACTAAAGCGAGCAACCTGAATGTGGGTGGACGGCTTGCAATAGGTGCCGATCATTTTCAAATTGGTGCCGAATAC